>JAFAQJ010000354.1 GCA_019246455.1 Pseudolabrys sp. | reverse complement strand
ACCCGGCGTTCCTCCTACGCTCGCCGCTGCAGAAGCGGCTCGCCTGGCGCGATTTCCTCGCGATCAGGCGGGCGCTGAACGAATCCGCTACCACGCCACCAGGATAGCGCCGGCCGCGATCATCGCGACGCCGAACCAGTTCGACAGCGTCAATTTCTCACCGAGAAACGTCGCACCGAACAGCGCGACCAGCACGACCGACAGCTTGTCAATCGGCGCGACCTGTGCCGCCTGCCCAAGCTTTAGCGCTCGGAAATAACAGACCCACGATGCGCCGGTGCCGAGACCGGACAGCAACAAAAACAGATACGTCCGGCCCGGTATCTCACTCGGGGCCTGGAATTGCCCCGTCGCGAATAGGATGAGACCGAGCGTGACGATGACGACTAGCGTGCGAATAAACGTCGCGAAGTCAGAATTGATCTGCTCAACGCCGACCTTAGCAAAGATCGCGGTCAGTGCCGCGAACACCGCCGACAGCACGGCCCAGATTTGCCAGGACGACAATGCGTTCGTCATCCTTTGGCCATGTAAGGCGGCGGCGAGCCGGTGAGAAAATCCTCCCGCACCGGCGCGAAGAAATCGATCGCCTCGGAATCAACCGGGAAATATCCTTCGTGCTCGACGCCGCCGGGGATCACGGCGATATCCCCGGCCCGCATCGTGCGCTTCTCATTACCGATCCGAAAATCCATCTGGCCCCTGATGATCCACACGAACTGCTCGTGCGGATGTTTGTGCGCGGCGGCATGCGCGCCCGCTTTCATATGCCAGTAGACCATTGTTCCTTGCTTCCCCGAGGCGACGCGTCGCGTGATCTTGTCCGTGATGCGTTCCTCGGGAACCGAGGCAAAGGTTTCGAATCCGGCAATCACCGGCATGCTTTAACCTCCGACTGCGAACTTGATGGCGAACAGGATCGCAAGAACGATCACCGCTGGCGAGGCTTCGCTGACCTTGCCGGACAGGATCTTCGCCACGGCATAGGTGATAAAGCCAAGCCCAATGCCGGTCGCGATTGAATAGGTCAGCGGCATCGCGATCGCCGCGACCACCGCTGGCGCATATTCGGTGATGTCTTCCCAATCGATCTCGGACAGACCGCGCGCCATCACACAGGCGACATACAGCAGCGCCGCCGCCGAGGCATAAGCCGGGATAGTGCCGGCGAGCGGCGCGAAAAACAACGCGAGCAGGAACAGGATCGCGACCACCACCGCTGTGAGACCGGTGCGGCCGCCAGCCGAAACGCCGGCCGCGCTTTCGATGTAGCTCGTCGTCGTCGAGGTGCCGATCAGCGAGCCGAACATTGCGGCAAAGCTATCTGAAATCAGCGCTTCCTTCATGCGCGCAAGTTTGCCGTTTTTCATTAGGCCGGTGCGATGCGTGACGCCGATTAGCGTGCCGGCGTTGTCGAACACGTCCACGAACAAGATCGAGAAGATCACGATAAGGAACGTCGCCTCGCCGATTTTAGAGAAATCAAGCTGGAACAACGTCGGAGAGATTGACGGCGGCAGCGATACGATGCCGCCGAATTTGGCGACGCCGAGCGGCAGGCCGGCAATCGTCACCGCAATAATGCCGATCAACGTCGCTCCCAGAATGCCGCGATAGTTCAGCGCGACGATGATCATGAAGCCAACCAACATCAGCAACGTCGCCGGGTCACGCAGATTGCCGAGCGTCACCAATGTCGCCGGATGGGCGACCACGACCTTGGCTTCCTCGAGCGCAATGATGCCGAGGAAAAGCCCGACGCCGGCTGATACCGCCAGCTTTAGGTTATTGGGAATGGAATCGATGACATACTGGCGGATGCGGAAGACCGAGATCAGGAAGAAGATCACGCCGGAGCAGAACACCGCGGCGAGCGCCTGTTGCCACGTATATTTGTAGGTCAACACCACCGTGAAGGCGAAGAAGGCATTGAGACCCATGCCGGGCGCGAGCGCGATCGGATAATTAGCGTAAAGCCCCATCACCAAAGTCGAGACAGCGGCGGCAATGCAGGTCGCGACGAACACGGCGCCGGAATCCATACCGGTCTTGCTCAGGATCGCCGGGTTGACGAACACGATGTAGACCATCGTGAGAAACGTGGTCAGTCCGGCGACGATCTCGGTGCGAACCGTCGTGCCCTGCGCCTTCAGTCCGAAATAGCTGTCGAGCGTTTGTTCGAAACTGGACGTTTCCGGTTTGGCTGATGTTTTGGTGGCCATGACCCCATCCCCTTTTTCCCCGCGGCGAGAACAGGATAGCCCGCTATCCCCGCGCTTTCGCCATTCGGAGGTGACTTGTCCACCGGACTGCGGAACTATTTGGAACCCCGCTCATTCCTTGCGTGAGGCCGGCACCGGAGGCTTGTGATGGACGATCCTGTCTTGCTGGCCCGGTTGCAATTCGCCTTCACCATTTCGTTTCACATCATTTTCCCGAGTTTTACGATTGGGTTGTCCGCCTACATCGCGACGCTCGAAATGATGTGGGGCATCTCCGGCAACAGTCTCTACAAGCGCATCGCGCTGTTCTGGACCAAGATTTTTGCCGTGTCGTTCGCGATGGGCGTCGTGTCGGGCATCGTGCTCTCCTACCAGCTCGGCACCAACTGGAGCGGCTTTTCGGCGGCGGCCGGCAATATCATCGGACCCCTCGCCGGCTATGAAGTGCTCGCGGCGTTTTTCCTCGAGGCGACATTCTTAAGCGTGATGCTGTTCGGCGGCGATCGCGTGCCACAGTGGCTGCATATCCTGTCGGCCATCGCGGTCGCGACCGGCACCGCGATGTCGGCATTCTGGATCCTATCGGCCAATAGCTGGATGCATACGCCCGCCGGTTACGAGATGCGCAACGGTGTGGCCTATCCGCTCGACTGGTGGGCCATCGTTTTCAATCCGAGCTTCATCTACCGCTTTACGCACATGCTCAACGCGTCCTACCTGACGGCCGGCTTCGCGGTGCTGGCTGTCGGCGCTCGCTATCTGCTCGCCGCGCGGCATTTCGACGAGGCGCGGGTGATGGTGCGCATGGCGATCGGCCTGCTCGTAATCCTCGCGCCGCTTCAACTTTTCATCGGCGACCAGCATGGCCTCAACACGCTCCACTATCAGCCGGTCAAGATCGCTGCGATGGAAGCTCACTGGGACGGTTCGAAGCCAGACGACTTCCACGTCTTCGCGTGGCCCGACGAAAAGGGCGAACGCAATCTGTTCGAGATTTCGATTCCACGTGGCGCATCGATCATCCTGACCCACAAGATCGACGGTCTGTTTCCCGGCTTGACCAGCGTGCCGCCCGATCAACGCCCGCCGGTGAAGAATGTGTTCTTCGGCTTTCGCATCATGCTCGCCGTCGGCTTCTACATGATCGGCGCGGCGTTGTTTGGAGCCTGGCTATGGTGGCGCGGCCTGCTACTAACGAGGCGCTGGTATCTGAACATCGTTGCGCGCACATGGTGGGTCGGTTTTGTCGCCGTCATCGCGGGCTGGGTCGTCACCGAAAGTGGCCGCCAGCCGTGGGTCGTGCAAGGCGTTCTGCGAACCGCCGATGCTATTTCGCCGGTCGCCGCGCATGCTGTCGCCATCACTTTTGCGTTGTTCGTTGTTGTCTACGGCATCGTGTTCATAGGCGCCGCCTATTACATCAATCGGCTCATCCATCACGGGCCGCAAGGCGAGCTGATCGAGTCGGGTTCCAAGCAGGAAGGTGCCCTCGCGCAGCACGGGATCCACGCATGACGTTGCCTTTCGCGCTCCCATTTGGACTTGATCTGCCGCTGGTGTGGGCCGGCATCATCGGATTTTCCGTCGCATGGTACGTGGTCGCCGACGGCTTCGACCTCGGCATTGGCCTGCTCTTTCCATTCGCCAGAGGCGAGAAAGACCGCGACCAGATGATGGCGTCGGTCAAGCCGTTCTGGGACGGCAACGAGACGTGGCTGATCCTCGGCGGCGGCGGTCTGCTGGTCGCGTTTCCGCGTGCTTATTCCATCATGATGCCGGCGCTTTATTTGCCGGTCATCGTCATGCTGCTCGGTTTGATTTTCCGCGGGGTGGCGTTTGAATTCCGGGGCCTCGCCAATCGCAAGCAGGGTTGGAATTTCGCCTTCACCGCCGGCTCGGCGGTGGCGAGCTTCGCGCAGGGCGTCATCCTTGGTGGCTTCATCCAGGGCGCGCGTGTCGAAAATGGTGCTTATGCTGGCGGCACGTTTGACTGGCTGACGCCATTCTCGATCGTTTGCGGTCTCGGCATCCTGTCCGGTTACACGCTACTCGGCTCGACCTGGCTGGTGCTCAAGACATCCGGCGATCTCGCCCGGCGCGCGCGCAGCCAGGCGCTCTACGCGCTCGGCGCCGTGCTGTTCTTTATGGCACTCGTGAGCCTGTGGACGCCGCTGGTCTTCCCCCGGATCTACGAGCGCTGGTTCACGCTGCCGAACTTTTTCTATTTTGCGCCGGTGCCGTTCTTCACCGCCGCCACGGCGCTGGCCTGCGGCTGGGGTCTCATGCGCAACAACGACACTGTGCCGTTCTACGCCTCGATCGTGCTGTTCCTGCTCGGCTATCTAGGTCTGGTGATTTCGGTATTTCCGTATCTGGTGCCGCCATCACTCACGATCTGGCAAACAGCGGCGGCAGAATCGAGCCAGACTTTCATGTTGATCGGCACGCTCGTCCTGTTGCCGATCATCCTGGCCTATACATTCTTCGTATATTGGCTGTTCCGCGGCAAGGTCCGCGAAGGCGAGAGCTACCACTAGCGGGAAGTTCAGCGCCTGTTCAGCGTCTTGGCGTCGGCGGCAACGGCGATGCCGTGACTGGCCGCACGGCCGCCCATCCCACCCGTATCAAAGGTAATATGCCCTGGATCGGCCTTGCAAAAGCGCGCGGCAGTTCGGGCACGATGTCCGGGAATTGCGTCTTGAGCGCCGCCGGCGGCTCGCCCGCAGCGTCGGTAATCGGCCACAACAAGATAGCGCCGTTGGTACGCAGCGCGTCCGTGTTAGTCCACGGGCTGCGCTCGGGTTTATCATAGAAATAGACACTCGGCCGGCCTGGCGCGGCCAGGGCCACCAACGTTGCGATCTTCGGATCGCCGGTCACGAATTGCAGCGGCTTGCCGCTGCGGCGCTGGAAGTTGTCGCCGTAAAACTGGCCCATCGCACTCGCCGGTTGTCCCGTTTTCAGATCGACCGCCAGCAACCACGGCAAGACGAGAACGCTGAGCGCAACGAGAACCGGCGGCAGCACCAGAAGCCCGAGCCAAGCGGACGACACCAGGCGTTCGCGAAAGATGCGCACCTGATCGCCAGACGCAACGATCAGCGCAAGCCCGGTGAGCAGTATGAACGGCCCTACCCGCTCCAGCGGCCCGAGATGGCCGCTCACGCCGGCAATGGTGGCAGCGAGAACTGCCGGCGTCAGCGCGAAGAAATAGACGAACAATCGGCCCGCGCGTTCGGCTGGAATGCGGTCGATCTCAGGCGCGCGTTCGCGCCGGTCGCCGCGCCAGCCGCTCGCCAAGATCGCGAGTAGCGCGACACCGAGGTGGCTGAGCAGCACGATGGCCGCAATCCACGCCCAGGGCGGCAGTGACGCATTGCGCGAGCTCTCGTCGATCGCCGACACCACAAGTGCGAACGAGCTTTTCAGCCACGCCGCGTGCGGAAATACCACGATCAGCAAGAGCGCGATCGCGATCCATGGTTCGGCGTGCAGGAACGCGCGACGGCCGCGCACGGTCAGCGGTGCAAACGCGATCAACAGCACGATCAGGATAATGCCGGTGTAACTCGCGAGCAGCAGCAGCCCGGCGTCGAGCGCGACCAAAAACCAGTAGCCGCGGTGGCCTTCGCCGAGTGCGCGCCAATAGTGCAGCAAAGCCAGCGCCCATAACGGCATCGCCAGAACGGCCGGACCAAAATCCGGCGTCGGCACGTTGAA
>JAFAQJ010000227.1 GCA_019246455.1 Pseudolabrys sp. | reverse complement strand
GATCAGCGTCGCCATGTGGTCCTCGATGGGACCGGTGATGAAGATCACCCGCTCCTTGAGCAGCCGCGAATAGATATCGAAGGCGCGCTCGCCGCGGTTGGTCTGCTCGACCACCATCGGCACAAGATTCATGTAGGTTTCGACAGGATCTTTCATCTCGCCTCCCCGGCGAAAAGCACGCCGAATCGCGGCGGCATCGAGACTTTAACAAACGGGGCGCGCGTGCAAGACACGCCGATAGGGCTAGTTAATCGTCGCTGACCACGACGCAAGAGGCACTAAGCCGCAGCTTTCAGACGCGGACCGCTCACTTGTCCGCGTCGTCGTCCTTGAACAGCTCCTCGCGAGAGACCTTCTTTTCGGTCACCTGCGCAAGTTCGACCAGGAAGTCGACGACCTTCTCTTCGAAAATCGGCGCCCGTAAGCCGGCCAGGGCGTCCGGATTTTGGCGATAGTAATCCCAGATTCGCTGCTCCTGACCTGGATACTGTCTCGCCTGCTCGACGACCGCACGATTGACCTCTTCGTCGGTCACCGTGATGCCGTTCTTCTCGCCGATTTCGGCGAGAACCAGACCGAGCCGCACGCGACGGCTGGCGATCTCACCGTATTCCTCGCGTGCTTTATCTTCCGTCGTGCCTTCATCGGCGAACGTCTTGCGCTGGGACTGCAACTCGGTCTGCACCGACTGCCAAACGCGATTGAATTCATCCTGGACAAGTGACGGTGGCGCGTCGAACTTGTGCATCGCATCGATCTGGTCGAGCAACGAACGCTTGAGCTTCTGCCGACCTGCCAAGACGTGGTCCCGTTCAACACGCTCCTTGATGAGGTCGCGCAATTTCGCGAGCGATTCAACGCCAAGTGTTTTTGCGAAAGCGTCGTCGATCGTCGTTTTACCCGGCGCCTCGATTGACTTCACGGTGACGTCGAACGACGCGGCCTTTCCGGCCAGCGCTTCGCTCATGTAATTGTCTGGAAACGTTACGCTGATCGTTTTCTTGTCGCCGGCGGCGACGCCGATCAACTGATCTTCGAAGCCCGGAATGAAGGTGTTCGAGCCGATATTGACGCCAACATCGCCACCGGCGCCGCCTTCGAACGGGGCGCCATCGATCGAGCCGACGAAATCGATCGTGACTTTGTCGCCCTTCTCCGCCTTTGCGCCCTCGCCCTTCGGTGCGTAAGGCTTGCTCTGCTCGGCGATGTGCGCGACGCCTTCGTCGATTTCTTTGTCGGTTACATCGGCGGAAAGTTTTTCAAGCTTGATGGTCTTGAAATCAGCGAGCGCGATGGGCGGCACGATTTCGATCGCAACTGTGTAATCGAGATCGGTTTTGCCGTTAAGAATTTGCTCGATCGCCTTTTCTTCGGTCGGCAGCGTGACCTTCGGCTCAGAAGCTAATTTGATTTTGTTTTCGCTGACGATATGCGTATTGGCGTCGCGCACCGTCGCCTCGATCACCTCAGCCATCGCCGAGCGGCCGTAGACACGCTTGAGGTGCGAGACCGGGACCTTGCCCGGGCGGAAACCTGGAAGCTGGACGCGTTGTTTAAGTTCTTCGAGGCGCTCATTGACACGAGCATCCAGCTCAGACGCCGGCACCGATACTTTGAATTCGCGCTTGAGGCCTTCGGATAAAGTCTGGGTTACTTGCATGATCACACTTGGTCGGCGGCATTTAGGTCCGGAAGCGTGGTGCGGGCGGAGGGACTCGAACCCCCACGACTTGCGTCACTGGAACCTAAATCCAGCGCGTCTACCAATTCCGCCACGCCCGCAACGGGCCGTCCCCGATCTTTGTTTTCCGTTCTGATTGTCGTCGGCGCAGGGCTTACGCGGGCTCTTGCGGGAGGGCAAGCATTCAGTTCGCGGCGGGCGCACGCTCTAAGAGCCGCCGCAACACGCCCGGCAACGCCTCAGGCAGGTCTTCCGAGATCAGGCCCGGACCAAACCCTTTGGCCGCTTCGGCGTGTAGCCAGGCTCCGGCGGCTGCGGCGGCAAAGCCCGGCATATGCTGAGCTAAGAGGCCGCCAATAATGCCAGCGAGCACGTCGCCACTGCCGGCCGTAGCCAAAGTCGGCGGGGCATTGTCGGAGATGGCCGCTTGGCCGTTCGGCGCCGTCACGACCGTATCTGGTCCCTTGAGAAGCACGATTGCTCCACTCTCGTGGGCCGCTAGCCGCGCTTTCTCAAGTTTTGAATTAACATCGATTTTCTCAGATATTGGATTGAAAAGGCACGCGAATTCGCCTTCGTGCGGCGTTAGGACAACGGGTGCCAAACGAGATTTTATGGCGGCGAACAGCCGTCCAGGATGCTCGGCAAAACTGCTAAGCGCGTCGGCGTCCAAGACCACTGCGGCTTGGCTGGCCAGCGCGGCCATAATCAAGGCACGCATGTTGAGGCCAACGCCGCCGCCCGGCCCGAGGATTACAGAGTTTCGCCGAGGATCGTTCAGAAGACGGTCGAGGTCGCGCTCACCGTCGCATTGTACGACCATGACGGCGACGTT
>JAFAQJ010000068.1 GCA_019246455.1 Pseudolabrys sp. | reverse complement strand
GCGCCACGACGCGCGGACGCCTCCGCAACCAGCGCCAGTTCCGGCCCGCATTGTCCAGCAGACGCCGCTGGAGCCTCCGGCCCGCAGTCGGCTGGTTGAACAGAGCGCGATGCAGACCCAGCCGCTGCAGCAAGTCGGGCCGGCGGTCTACGCGGCGCGGGCGCAGGTGCCAACTCGTCCGACGCAGGCCGCGAAAGATCCGCGCAAACGGTCTGCGCTTGTCCGCGCTCGTGGCGTCAAAGTGGAAGATACTGCCACTATACGGCGCTAGCGATTTCGTCGCCGGCGGCGATCGTCCCGCTCACGACCACTTCGGCATAGACGCCGCAATCGGCGTGGCCGAAATTGTCCATCAATGTGCGCGGAATGGTGAGATCGCGGATGCCGGTCGCCGGGTCGACGTCGGTTGCTGCGCAGCGCACGATCCGCTTCACCACTTTCAAGTGCGCATCGCCGACGACGATGGTTTGGCCCATCAGCTCGAATTCGTGCCAGGCCGGCCAGCCGCGCACATAGACATTGCCGCGAAAGCGGAGTGGATGGACCGGGGCGCCCGCCGCGGCCTCGATTTCGACGACCGACGCTAGATTAATGATCGACACCACCTTCTTGGCGACGTCGGAGAAACTATGGCCTTCGCCATGCAGGACCTTGGGCGGCCCACGCAGTTCCTGCGGCATGAAGCGCCGGAAGAACGCCTCGATGGCCAAGCGGCCCTCCTTGGTACGTAAATCACCGCGCGCGGCCTCGCGGCCTTCGGACGCAATGGTCAGCGTATGGTTGGCCTCGTCGTAGTCCGTTGTCAGGGCGGCGAGCCTTTCGTTCTTCATCAACATCAGAAAGCGGATTTTCGGGAAATAGCCCGGGGCTGCCGGATCGAACCCGCAGGGTCCGTTCTCGATGGCGTAGAGCCGGTCGGCCGGCAGGGTTTGACCGACGGTAAGGGCGGTGCGCGGCAGGACCTGCGGCGACAGGCCTTTCACAGGATAGCGGTAGATCGCGTCCAGAATGCCGGGCTGAACTAGCATTTCACCTTGTTAACGGCGGCCGTTTTCATTGACTAGGCGCAAGGCGTCGCCCCTTTTCAGAACGCAAATTCGTCCCCACATTTACGCCATCCGGGCTGCCTTCGGGGGCCCGTAGCCGGCGCCATTATGGGCCGAGGGAGTAGACGAATGAATTTCGAGAAATACACCGACCGCGCCCGCGGTTTTATCCAATCAGCGCAGTCTCTGGCTCTGCGCGAGGGCCACCAGCAGTTCGCGCCCGAACATCTTCTGAAAGTTCTGCTCGACGATCCGGAAGGTTTGGCGGCGGGGCTGATCGACCGTTCTGGCGGCAATTCACGCCAGGCGCTGCAGGCGA
This sequence comes from Pseudolabrys sp., assembly GCA_019246455.1. Classification (GTDB taxonomy): domain Bacteria; phylum Pseudomonadota; class Alphaproteobacteria; order Rhizobiales; family Xanthobacteraceae; genus Pseudolabrys. The sequence continues at coordinate 765 of JAFAQJ010000068.1, read as the reverse complement.
CGGAAGCCGCGCTCAACAAAACTCCGAAAGTCAGTGGTTCGGGCTCCGGCCAGGTTTACCTGACGCCGGGCACGGCGCGCGCCTTCGAGGCCGCGGAGAAAGCCGGCGAGAAAGCGGGCGACAGCTTCGTCACGGTTGAGCGCCTGTTGCTGGCGCTGGCGCTCGAAAAGGACAGCGAGGCCGGAAAAATTCTGGCGAAAGCGGGCGTGACCCCGCAGGGTCTCAACGCCGCGATCAATGCGCTGCGCCAAGGCCGCACCGCGGACAGCGCGTCGGCCGAGAACGCATATGACGCGCTCAAGAAGTATGCGCGCGATCTGACGCAAGCGGCGCGCGACGGCAAGCTCGATCCGGTGATCGGCCGCGACGAGGAAATCCGGCGTACCATTCAGGTGCTGTCTCGCCGCACCAAGAACAATCCTGTGCTGATCGGCGAACCGGGCGTCGGCAAAACTGCGATCGTCGAGGGCCTGGCGCTGCGCATCCTCAATGGCGACGTGCCCGAGAGCTTGCAGGACAAGAAGCTCTTGGCGCTCGATCTCGGCGCACTGATTGCGGGAGCAAAATACCGCGGCGAGTTCGAGGAACGGCTCAAGGCCGTGCTGCAAGAAGTCACGGGCGCTGCGGGCGGCATCATCCTGTTCATCGACGAAATGCACACGCTGGTCGGCGCCGGCAAGGCCGACGGCGCGATGGATGCCTCGAACCTGCTCAAGCCGGCGCTGGCGCGCGGCGAGTTGCACTGCATCGGCGCGACCACGCTCG
>JAFAQJ010000065.1 GCA_019246455.1 Pseudolabrys sp. | reverse complement strand
TTGCGCGCCGGGACGGCACGGCTGTCATCGAAATCAACGACGGCCCGATGGTGAATTTCTGCAAGCCTGCCGTCGATCCGATGTTTACCAGCGCCGCATCGGTGTGGGGCCCGTGGGTCTGTGCGCTGGTGCTCACCGGGATGGGCTCGGACGGTCTCAGAGGTGCGGAGGCCGTGGTGAATGCCGGCGGAAGCGTGATTGCGCAAGACGAAGCCTCGAGTGTGGTGTGGGGCATGCCCGGTGTGGTTTCCAGCGCCGGTCTGGCCTCCGCCGTCCTACCGCTCAATGAAATCGCCGGCCGGCTGTGCCGTCTGTTCGTGGGCGAGCGCGCATGAACCCGCTCGACTACGATTACCTGCGCAAGCTGTTACGCGAACAATCCGGTCTCGTGCTGGCGCCCGACAAACAGTATCTCGCGGAAAGTCGGTTGCTACCGCTGGTGCGCAAATACGCAATGGCGGGCCTCGGCGACCTGATTGCGCGGGTCAAGGCCGCGCCGCATTCGGCGATCGCGATCGCGGTGGTCGAGGCCATGACGACCAACGAAACGTTCTTCTTTCGCGACAAGATGCCGTTCGATCACTTCAAGGACTTTGTGCTGCCTCGGCTACTGATGGCTCGCGCCAAGGAACGCAAGCTACGTATCTGGTGCAACGCCTGTTCGACGGGGCAGGAGCCTTATTCGCTGGCGATGATTCTCGACGAGAAACGGCTAGACGATTGGAAGATCGACATTGTCGCGACCGACATTTCCAACGATGTCTTGGCGCGCGCGAAAGCCGGGCTCTATTCGCAGTTCGAGGTGCAGCGCGGGCTGCCGATCCAGCTTCTAGTCAAATACTTCACGCAAGTCCGGGAGCAATGGCAGATCGCGCCTCATTTGCGAACGCTCGTGAGCTTCAAGAATTTCAATCTGCTGAACGATTTCGCGCCGCTCGGCCAATTCGACGTGGTGTTCTGCCGCAACGTCCTGATCTACTTCGATCAGGACAATAAGAGCGCGGTACTTAACCGCCTGGCGCGCGCGCTCGCGCCGGACGGCTATCTGGTGCTGGGCGCGGCGGAAACGGTCGTGGGCCTGACCGACGTGTTCAAGCCGATGGCCGATCATCGCGGGCTTTACGTGGCCCATGCGGGCAAGGCCGGTAAGCCGGCCCTCGCCGCCGTGCGCTCGCCGCCGCTTGCGCCTGCCATGACTGACACCGTGCGCGTTGCCGCGGCGAAGTCCTGAAGCTTTCTCAGTCGGGATCGACCTCGATCACCCGACGCTGCCTGACCGGACGCTGAACGATGGTTCCGGTGGTGACGACCGGTTCGACGGTGCGGACGGTTTCGGCTGGATAGCCGGGGACCGCCGGGTAGGTGGTCTCTTCGACAACGGTGGGTGTCGTATCGACGACGCCTGAGCCGACCGTCACGTCGCGCTGAATCACCTCAGGCCCCGGCGCAACACGTGTGACGGCGTTACGCGTCTGGCGCACCATCGTGCGTTCGGTCGCCGGCCGTGCCGCCGTCGCCATGGGCTTGACCGGCAGGAACGCCACGATCTTGCGACCGCGCGGCTCGACGATCACGATTTCGTCGCGGGTCGCGAAATAGCTGTAGCCGCGAAACTGCGGAAGCACGGCGACGACGTCGGCCGAGACCGCGCCAAGTCGCACCGCGTCCGGCACCACCGCGCCGATCTTGGTCGGCACGTCGACGCCCTCGACCGGCCGCACATTCGCTTTGCGCAACGCGGTACCGAGCTGACGCTCCTGGTCCTTGTTGATGGCCACGCGCCCGGAGGCGTCGGTGCCGAGCCGGATGCTGGCGGCGTTGGCAGCCGCAGGCTTCGCCGCGTCGGCTTTCGTCGCCTGGCCGGTCGTCTCGGCTGGTTTTGCCGGTTCCTTCGGCTTCACGCTCGGACCGCTGAGGCTCAGGGGATCGCTGGTCACTTTGCTGGTGCTGGCGGCCGGCGGCATTTGCGCCATCGCGCCATGCGCGCTGAGCCATGCGGCGAGGGCGGCGCCGGCGAGAAGAGTCCTGTTCATTATCAACTCCTGATTCGAAATCGGTTGCCGCGATTGCGGGTTCGCAGCGCAAACGTCGTGTGTCTGACCTTCGTTCCGCGGGAACCGAAGCGTTGCCGGAACCCGCGCATTTTTAGGCAA
>JAFAQJ010000027.1 GCA_019246455.1 Pseudolabrys sp. | reverse complement strand
GGACACCGGGATCATGATCAATGCGACGACGCTGGAAATGATCAGCATCGACGTGCGCCAATCGTGATGCGTGACGAGCCAGCCCGCTAACGGCGACATGGTCATCGGCGCCATGCCCATGCCGGCAGATACCAGCGACACGGCGAGACTACGATGCGTGTCGAACCAGCCGGTGACGCAGGCCATCATCGGCGCGAAGATCGCGGCGATGCTGCCGCCGATGAGCACGCCGAAAATCAGCTGGAACTCCGCGAGCGAAGCGGCGCGGCTGGCCAAGGCCACGCTGCCCGCGAGAATGACCGAGCCGGCGAGCACCACAAACCGGGTGCCCAGGCGGTCGGCCAGCGTGCCCCAGGTGACGCTGCCGACCGCCATGGCGATGAAAGCGATGGTCATGGCGCTCGAAATGCCGGTCACCGACCATCCGGTATCCTGCGCCATCGCCCGCAGGAACACCGGCAGCGAGAACATCGCGCCGATCGCTACGCAGCCCAAAAGACCGCCCGCGGCCACGATTACCCAGCGATAGTGAGAGTGAGTCACGTTTGCTCATTTCCTGTGGACCGACAACCGGCCATAATCGGCCAGCGACGTCGCGCATGAGGGAGAACAGCCATGGCGAAGGTCAAAGCAAAAAGCAAAGGCAAATCGAACGCAAGACGCCGGAACCCGGCCAAGGTCCGAGCGAAAAAGAAGCCACCACAGACTTTCGCGTTCAGCCACCATCGTGACGAGGATTTCGACTCGGGGCTACGCCCCTACTCCGCCTACCGCGATCTCGGTTTCGCCAAGGCAACCAACGGGCAACTCCAGGCGCATGTGATCCGCATGACCAAACCGTTCAACGCCGAGGACGTCGCGATTCCGCATTATCACGATGTCGACTTCCAGATGGTCTACGTGCTCAGGGGCTGGTTCCGCACCTCGTTCGAGGGCCACGGGCCGGAGACGTTCCACGCCGGCTCATCGTGGATTCAGCCGCCGAGGATCAAGCACACCGTGGTCGGCTATTCCGACGACTGCGAGTTGCTCGAGATCGTGCTGCCGGCCGAATTCGAGACCGTGACGCTGGAAAAGCCGAAGGCGAAGAAGGCGGCGTGACGCGACTTATTTCCGCACCCCAAGCCCGCGCATGAAATTCTCGCGGATCTTCACGGGATCGCGCTCGGTAGCGCCGGCCGGAGGCCCCTTGTCGATACGGGCGCCGATTAAAGTGGGCGCGCCGCCTTTCAGTGACGCCGCAACCAGCGCATCGAAATCGGCTTCATCGGCGGCCCAATTGGAGTTGGCGATACCGGCACCACGCGCGATCGCAACGAGATCGGCGGCTTCCGCGCTTGCCGTCGGCTGGCCGCCAGTAATCTGGTAGACCCCGTTGTCCCAGATCACCATCGTGAGATTTTGCGGCCTGAGCATCGCAACGGTGGCGAGGCAGCCGAGCTGCATCAGTAGCGAACCGTCGCCTTCCAGTGCAAAGACATGGCGCTTGGGTTGCGCCAGCGCGACGCCGAGCGCGATCGGGATCGCGAGGCCCATCGAGCCGAGCATATAGAAATTCTGCGGCCGCTGGCCGGCGGCCCACAGGTCAAAATTGGCGTTGCCGATGCCGCCAACCACCGCTTCCTCCCGTTTTAACTGCGCGACCAGACGCTTCGTCAAGTCGAAGCGGTTCATCACCTTCGCATTGTGCGCAGTCGTGTTGCCCGCCATCGTTAGGCCTCGAACACTTTGCCGCCGGTCAGAAGCGGGGACAGGATGAAAGTGACGGGCTGCTGGATCGCAACCGCCTGCTTGATGGCACGGTCGACGATGAATGCGAGCGTGTTGACGTCCGTGATGGTGTGATGCTCGACCGCGAGCGAATCCAGCACCGGCCGCATGGTGCGGCACACCAAAGCCTGCCCGAGATTAAATTCGCCAAGCGTGCCGCGTTCCGACACGAAAATCAGCGCCGGGATCTGGCATGGCACCGCTAGCGAAGCGAGCGCGTTCGGGATGGTGCCGAAGCCCGAGGTCTGCATCAGTACGGCAGCGCGCATGCCACCCATCCAGGCGCCGGTGACGATGCCGATCGCCTCTTCCTCGCGTGTGCATGGAAATGTCGTGAAGAAATTATCGTCATGCAGCGCCTCGATCAGCGGCGTGAACACACGGTCCGGCACGTACGGCACGAGGCGCACGTCGCTCTTCTTCAACGTGGAGAGAACGATCTCGTGCCAGGACGGCATGGGGATTCCCGGCTATTCCTTGACGGCGCCGGTCATCGCCGAGACGTAATGCTCGACGAAGAAGGCGTAGAGGATGACAAGCGGCAGCGAGCCGATCATCGCGCCGGCCATCAGCGAGCCCCAGCGGTAGATGTCACCATCGACCAAGGCGGTAACGATTGCGACCGGCACGGTCTTGTAGGACGTCGAGGAGATGAAGGTCAGCGCGTAAATGAACTCGTTCCAGCACAGCGTGAAGCAGAAGATGAATGCCGAAATCAGGCCGGGTACCGCGAGCGGCAGCACGATCTTGACCAAGATCTGCCAACGGCTGGCGCCGTCGATCAGCGCGCACTCCTCAAGCTCGAACGGAATGGTCTTGAAATAGCCCATCAGCAACCAGGTCGAGAATGGAATGAGGATCGTCGGATAAGTCAGGATCAAGGCGAACGGCGTATCGAACAGCCCGTATTGATAGACTACGGTTGAAAGCGGAATGAACAAGATCGACGGCGGCACAAGGTAGGCGAGGAAGATCAGACCGCCGACCACCGCCGCGCCCCTATAGCGCAAGCGCACGATCGCATAGGCGGCAAGCACGCTCGCGACGATCGACAGCCCCGTGGCGCAGACCGCGACCAGCATCGTGTTCCACAGCCAGACTGGATACTGCGTCTCGAACAAGAGCTTACTGATGTGCTTGAGCGTCGGCGACCAGGTCCAGAACGGGCTGTAGGTTTCGAGATCGAGCAGTTGCTCGTCCGGCTTAATCGAGGTCAGCGCCATCCAATAGAACGGAAACAGCAGCACCAGCAGGATGACGCCAAGCGGCAGATAGAGCGTGACCAGCCGGCGCGGCACGCTGTGCAGATAACTCATGCCCTCGGTGTCGTCGTTGATCGGCGCCGAAGCGTTGAGGACCGCGCTTGGATTGGTACCCTTGCCGGCAAGAGCGTCAGTCATTGTCGCCGCCTTGCTGCCACTTGCGCCGCTGCAGGCCGAACCACGAAACGAGAATCGCGGCGAGCAGGAACGGAATCATCGCTGTCGAGATCGCCGCGCCCTCGCCCAAATAACCCGACATGATGGCGCGCTGGTAGGAAAACGTCGCCATCAGGTGCGTCGAGTTGACCGGGCCGCCACGTGTCATCACCCAGATGAGCTGGAAATCGGTGAAGGTGAACAGCACCGAGAACGTCATCACCACCGCGATGATCGGGGTCAGCAGCGGGTAAGTGATGAAGCGGAAACGCTGCCACGACGTGGCGCCGTCGATGGTCGCAGCCTCGTAGAGCGAGGGCGACACGGTCTGCAGGCCGGCGAGCAGAGTGATCGCGACGAACGGCACGCCGCGCCAGATGTTGGCGAAGATCACCGACCAGCGCGCGTTCCAGACATCACCGAGGAAATCAATGTTAGCCGTGATCAGCCCCATTTTCTTGAGCGACCAAGAGATGATCGAGAATTGCGGGTCGAACAACCACCAGAACGCGATGGCCGACAGAACGGTGGGCACGATGAACGGGATCAGCACGATCGCGCGGATGATTGCCTTGAACGGCAGGTTCTCGTTGAGCAGCAGCGCGAGATAGAGACCGATCGCAAATTTGATGATGCTGGCAACGCTCGTGTAGAGCAGCGTGTTGAACACCGACAGCCAGAAGATTGGGTCGTCACGCAGGAAATCGTAGTTCTCAAGCCCGATGAATTCGCCGCCACGGCCAAGCCGCGCGTCTGTGAACGACAGCCAGATGCCGAGCCCGAGCGGATAGGCAAGGAACAGGATCAGAAACGCCGCGGCTGGCAGCATGAACCAGAGGCCGAGCCAGTTCTTGTTGACCTTGAGGCGATCCCACGCCGTGACATCGCGGAATTCCCGCGTCGGCTTACCCTGGGTCTGCAACGCCATCGTCACAACATACAGCCTTCAAAAAAAGAGCCGGCGGGAGCGTAGCGGCTCCCGCCGGTTTGTTGGTGTTAGCGATAGATGCGCTTGAGCTGACGCTCGGCAACAGCAATCGCGCCTTTCACGTCCTCACGGCCCGTGCAGTAGTTCGCGAACATATCTACGACGACGAAGTCAGCGATCGCGGTCGCCGCCTTCTCGCCGACCGAGCCGAGACCTCCCGCGGTAAGCGAACGCTTGGCGACATCGCGGAACGGCGTCGTCTTCGGATCGGCCGTCCACACCGGATTCTTGTCGTACGCGTTGAGGCAGTGCGTGAGATAGCCCTTGGCCGACTGGATCCAGGGGTTGAAGTTGTCCGCTTCCAGCATGAAAGCCACGAGCGCCTTCGACGCCTGCGGGAATTTCGTGTAGGTCATGATCAACGTTGGATACATCAGGTGCAGCTCGGTCGGCTTGCCGGCCGGGCCGATCGGGAAGTAGGCATGATCCATGTCCTCAGCGACGTCCTTGGCGCTGTTCTGCGCCGCGACGTAGATCGAGATGCCATTATTCGTCCAGTGGATCTCCCTGGCGAGGAACGCCTTGTTGTTGGAGGCGTCGTTCCACGAGGCAACACCTGCGATCATATTGCCATAAAGCGCCTTGGCGTATTCCAGTGCCTTGGCCGTCTCCGGCGAATTGAGGATGACCTTGTCGCTGGCGTCGACGGTCTGGCCGCCATGCGTCCACAAGCACCAGTGCACCCAGGTGTTGGCGTCACCTGAAGCGTGGCCAAGCGCGAAGCCACCGGGGGTACCCTGCGCCTTCATCGCCTTGGTGTATTCGAGGAACGCGTCGGTCTTGTCCGGGAATTTCGAGAAGCCGGCCTTCTTCGACGCTTCGAGACGGTAGTTCATCAACGCGCCTGAGTAGCAAATCGGCACGCCGATCCACTTGTTGCCGCTCTTGCCGTACTTGACCGCGCTATCGACCCAGCCGCCGTACTTCTTGCCGAGGTAGTCGGCCACGTCCGTGACATCGACGCATTTTTGCGGGAACAGGTGCGGCAGCGAATAAAGGCCCCAAAACAGGTCGGGACCGGTACCTGTATTGGCGGCAACCGACGCCTTTGGCTGCACGTCCTCATAGGATTCGCGCGAGATCTCGACCGGCACGCCGGTCGCCTTGCTGAACGCGTCGATCAGCTTGACGAAGGCGTCGTCCTCGGACTGCACGAAATACTTCCAGCGCAGCATCGAGAGCTTGGCGCCCTTCTCCGGCTTCCACGGCGCGCTTTGCGCCCAGGCTTTCGCCCAGTCGAGGAGCGCGGGACCGCTCAGCGCAGCAGCCGCGCCGAGCGCCGTGCCGCCCTGCACCAGGCCGCGGCGGGTGAATTGATTCATGGTCGTTTCCTCCGTTTGCTTTGTCATGTTTATGCGGTGAGACGTTTTCCGGTCGCCTCGTCAAACAAATGGACGACGCGCTGGTCGGGTTTGAGCCGGATCTTGTCGCCCGGATTGAACTGGTGACGTTCGCGGAATACCGCGACGACTTCTTCGCCGCCGAGCTTGGCGAATACCTGCGTTTCCGAGCCGGTCGGCTCGACCACGACGATCTCGGCTTCGGCGCCGTCGTCGGCAATGGTGAAATGCTCGGGGCGAATACCATAGACCGCAGGCCGGCCGTCGGAGCTCGACGGCGCTTGCGAGAGCGGCAGCTTGACGCCGTTCGGACCTTCGAAAGTGGCGCTGCCGTTCACTTTGACCTTGCCCTTGAGGAAATTCATCGCCGGCGAGCCGATGAAGCCGGCCACGAACTGGTTGGCTGGCTTGTCGTAAAGCTCGAGGGGCGTGCCGATTTGCTCGACCAGGCCGTCATGCATCACCACGATCTTGTCGGCCATCGTCATGGCCTCGATCTGGTCGTGCGTGACGTAGACGGTAGTGGTGCGCAGGCGCTGATGCAGCTCCTTGATCTCGGTGCGCATCTGGACGCGCAGCTTGGCGTCGAGGTTCGACAACGGCTCGTCAAACAGGAACACCTGCGGATCGCGCACGATGGCGCGGCCCATCGCGACGCGCTGACGCTGGCCGCCGGAGAGCTGGCGCGGGAAGCGCTCAAGATAAGGGCCGAGCCCGAGAATTTCCGAGGCGCGCTTCACGCGCTCGTTGATCTCGGCTTGCGGCGCGCCGCGCAGCTTCATGGAGAACGCCATGTTCTGCGCCACCGTCATGTGCGGATAGAGCGCGTAGTTCTGGAACACCATCGCAACGTCACGCTCCTTGGGCGGAACGTGATTGACAACGCGGTCGCCGATCTTGATCTCACCACCAGTGATGTTCTCGAGACCGGCGATCATTCGCAGCAATGTCGACTTGCCGCAGCCCGACGGCCCGACCAGTACGACAAATTCACCGTCGGCGATTGCGACATCGACGCCGTGGATGACGGCGGTCGTGCCAAAAGATTTCCGTGCGCCACGGATGGCGACCGAAGCCATGTTTAAATCCTCCCCTTGAACGCGCGCGAGGTGTTATCCCGCCTTGTCAGACGCGCGCTACTTTTTGCGTTGTTGACAAACATTGTTGCGATACAGGCACTTAAATCAAGTCTTATCGGTGTGTTCCGCCACCCACGCTGCGCGCTGGATAACCAGAAAAACCGGGCATTTCGACGCGGGCGGCGACTGTGTTCAACTTTTGACCGCGCCGGCGGTAAGCCCCGACACCATGTAGCGGCGAAATGCGTAATAGATCGCGGCTGGCGGCAGCGCGTAGACGAATCCGGTCGTCATCAACAATTCCCACGGCGAGTCGTCGGCGGACAAAAAGTTGCCCAACGCCACCGGCAACGTGATCGCGGTATCCTTCGATAGAAGGAGAAATGCGTAAAGGTATTCGTTCCAAGCTAGGAGAATCGCGTAGGTCCCGATCGCGACCAAAGCCGGAGCGATGAGGGGGAGGTAGACGAGGCGGAACAATTGCATCGGCGAGGCGCCGTCCATGACTGCTGCCTCGTCGAGTTCGACCGGAAGATTGTCCGACGTCTGCTTGAGCACCCAGATCGCGTAGGGCGTCGCGATCGTCACCATCGCGATAATGAGCGACCACTGACTATTGAGCAGTCCATAGACGCCCATCGTGCGGTACATCGGCACCGCCAGAAACGCTGCCGGAATGAAATAGGTGAATAACGCGAGGTTCATCACGGTGCGGCCGCCTTTGACCTTGAGGCGGCTAATCGCAAACGCGGCTCCCGTTGCGATCGTCAATGTTAGCGCGCCAGTAGCCAGCGCGATGAACAGCGAATTCCAGAGCTGCTCCCAGAAGTGATGGAGAAAATAATGTTCTTGCCGGAAGACGATGCCGAAATTGCGCAGCGTCGGATGGTCGGGCCACAGCTTGCCCGAAAACGCACTGTCCTTCGGTGAAATAGCAAAAAGGAACATGTGGTAGATCGGCAACAGCGTCCAGACCAGCACCGGAATGCCGATCAGTAGCAACTTGGCTTCGGTAGAAGCGGCGCGCAGCAGCGCGATATGGCTCTCCCTCATCGCGCCAACCGCTTCATCATGTAGAACACCAGCGGCAGAATGGCCGGCAGCGCGATGACAATCGCGGCCATCGACATGTCGACCTGGTCGATCCGCAGGTAGCGGATGCCCAACGTAGCAAGCACGTGGGTGAGATCAGCGGGCCCACCGCCGGTAAGCAGATAAACGCTGTTGAAGTCACCGAGCGTGAAAATCATCGAGAGAATGGTACACGTCAGGTAGAGCGTGCGCAGCGACGGCCACGTCACATATTTGAATTTCTGCGTGTTGGTCGCGCCATCGACCGATGCGGCTTCGTACAGATCAGCCGAGATCGCAAGCCGGCCGGAGATCAGGATCAGCGTCCAGAACGGCAGCGACTTCCAGATATGCACCGCGACGGCCATGGTGAGGCCAATCGCCGGGTCGTTGAGCCAGTTCGGGCCGTCTTCGCCGGTAAAGCGGAAGATCAGCGTGTTCACCACGCCCCATTCGGGGTTGAGCATGAACCGCAACGACAGAATGGTCGGAATCGAGGGGACCGCCCACGGCAGAATAAACAGCACCGAAAGCCATTTGATCCACCAGCGCGCCTGGACGAAAAAGCCCGATAACAGCAGCGCGATGAACATCTTGATATTGATGCCGATTGCAAGGAACAGAAACGTGTTGATCACCGACCGCACAAAGATCGGATCTTGCACCAGAGCCACGTAGGTGTGCGGATGGCGGGCGGTCCAGAACCCGTATGCGATCGGGTAGATCACAAAAAACGTGAAGATAATGAGATACGGGATCAGAAGAACGATCCCCCAGAACTGCCACGGCGTCAGCCAACGCGCGCCGTCCGCCGCGACGCTGCTCTCCGGTTCTGTGAGTGTGACCGCAGATGCCATGGCTCTCTCTTGCAACAAAGAAGCCGGCCACTCGCGATGAGTGGCCGGCTTTGGCTTCGACTAACCCGCGACTTCCTTGATGCGGGCGATCATCTCGTCAACCGCCTTTTCGACCGGAACCTTCTCGCTCACGACGCGGTTCATCGCCTTGGCGAAGACGTTCTCCGCGTTCAGGATCGTAAACTTATAGTTCTTGGTGAAATCGAACGGAAGCGTGCCGCCGGTGAACTGGGCATACACCGTCTTGCGATGCCGATCGGCCTGCCAGAACGGACTCTTCTGGCCTTCCTTGGTCGCCGGGAACCAACGGCCAAGCGCGCCTTCGATGTAAGGCCGCAGATTCTCTTCCTGGAGCACGAATTTGACGAACTCCTTGGCCTTCGCCTTGTTCTTCGCCCCGGCGAAGATCACACCGGTCTTGACGTCGGAGCGATACTTCATCGGCGAGCCATCGGGTTTGTTCGGGAAGCCGGTCGTCAGGATCAGCTCCTCGTAGGCTTTCTTGCCCGCCGCGCGCTGCTCGGCCGTCAGCGCCGGATTGTTTTCGTCATCGAGCCATTTCGCCACGATCGAGATGGTGAAGTTATGCGTCATCGGCGTCGTCTTGTTGTGGAAGGCGACGTTGTTGTCGGGATCCTTCCAGGTGGTGGACGACGGCGGCGTGCAGCCCCTCGTATAGATGTCGGTGTAATCCTTAAGCGCCGCGATCAGTCCTTGCCGCGTCTTCGGATCGTCGACCAGCAACTTGCCGTTGTCGTCAACCAGCTTGACGTTGAAGGCATCCATCCAGGTGTAGAAAGACTGGATCGAGTCGGTTGAGTCGACGCCCATCGGTTGGCCGACGCCGTAGATGCGCTGGCCAGTCGCCTTACGCAGCGCGGGCTGCACCTTGTCGCACCAAAAATCCCAATACGCTTTCCATGTTTTGGGGATATCACTTTCCTTGAAGCCCGCCTGCTCCACCATGTCCTTCCAGATCTGGACCTCCATGGTCTGCTGCTTCAACGGGAAGCCGTAATAACCCTTCTTCTTCGTCTGACCGTTCATCAAATACGCGGTCTCGAGGGTATTCGGCGCGAACGCATCCTTCATCGGCACCAGAATGTCCGACAAATCCTCGAGCTTACCTTCGAACGCCCATTTGCCGCCGGCCTGCACGTCGTAGGAATCGGCGTAAGCGACATCCGGCGGCGTGCCTGCATCGAGCGCCGCTACCGTCTTCGGGATCATGTCTTGAACGGGATATTGCGAGAGGTCGACTTTGACGCCGGACTTCGCTTCGAACTTCTTGATCATTTCGAGCAAGGCGTCATCTTCCGCCTTGTAGAAGCCCTTCACCCACCAGACAGTGAGCTTCTCCTGGGCATTGGCCGGGCCCGAAAACACTAGGCCGCAGATTGCGGCGGTGGCGAGCGCGAGATTACGGATTGTCGCTACTTTCACTACTTCCTCCCCAGTTTATTTTTCATCAGGCGATAGTATTCATCAGGTCATCATATGACTCAAGCGGTTCTTTCGGCGCACCGATGTAGCCCTTGAGGCCATTACATGGTCATGCCGCCGTCAATCTGGAGCGTCTGCCCAGTCATGTAGCGGGATTCGTCGGACGCCAGAAACACGGCGCCG
>JAFAQJ010000243.1 GCA_019246455.1 Pseudolabrys sp. | reverse complement strand
GCTCGAGATCATGCCGAACCGGCCCGGATCAAGCCGCGCTCTGCCACTGCGCCTGTACTTCCTTCGCGGGCTTCTTCAGGTGCACGCTCGGGTCCAAGTGATCCACCAGCGACACCGGAATGAGATGATGTTTCCCGTCCGGCGCATCATGTTTGGTGAGTTTGATCTTGTCACTGCCTTCGAGATGATCGACCGTCCCCACAGGCTGGCCGTCGGAGCCAACCACCTTTATGTGCTCTTTGATTTGCTGCGTGGCATTCATGTTCGGGCCTCCTTTTCCGAACGGGGAACTAACCCACGGAAAGGCTGATGGTTTCCGGTTGCGCGCGGTTGACCGGCCACGCCCTTTCGTGTTCCGTCCTCGCGCCTTAAGAAAGGCCGACGAAGACCAAGGATTCGCACTTGCAAGAGCGTTACAACGCCCGTGAGGCCGAGCGCCGCTGGCAGAAAATCTGGGACGAGCGCGCGATCTACACTACGAGGAATGACGATCCTCGCCCGAAATACTATGTGCTCGAGATGTTCCCGTATCCCTCGGGACGCATTCATATGGGCCACGTCCGTAACTACACGATGGGCGATGTGCTCGCGCGTTACATGCGCGCCAAGGGTCACAACGTTCTACACCCGATGGGCTGGGACGCGTTCGGTCTGCCTGCGGAAAACGCCGCGATGGAGCGCAAGGTCCATCCGAAAGCCTGGACCTACGACAATATCGCAACGATGAAAAAGCAGCTTCAGACGATGGGGCTGTCGCTCGACTGGAGCCGCGAAGTCGCGACTTGCGATCCGTCCTATTACAAACACCAGCAGAAGATGTTTCTCGACTTTCTCAAAGTCGGTCTTGCCGAACGCGAGAAGCGCAAGGTCAACTGGGATCCGGTCGACATGACCGTGCTCGCCAACGAGCAGGTGATCGACGGTCGTGGCTGGCGCTCGGGCGCGGTCGTCGAGCAGCGCGAGATGAGCCAATGGATCTTCAAGATCACGAAATACTCGCAGGACCTGCTCGACGCGTTGGACACACTCGACCGATGGCCGGATAAAGTGCGCCTGATGCAGCGAAACTGGATCGGGCGCTCGGAAGGATTGCTAGTGCGTTTCGCACTGGATCCAAAGACGAGCCCGGCCGGCGAGTCCGAGCTGAAGATCTTCACGACGCGACACGACACCTTGTTCGGTGCAAAATTCATGGCGATTGCGCCGGATCATCCGCTTGCCCAGGCGGCGGCTGCCAAGAATCCAAAGCTCGCCGAATTTATCGCCGAGACAAAACGCCACGGCACGGCGCAGGAAATCATCGACACGCAGGAGAAGATGGGCTTCGACACCGGCATCCGGGCGATTCATCCGTTCGATCCGAACTGGAAGCTGCCGGTTTACGTCGCAAATTTTATCTTGATGGAATACGGCACCGGCGCGATTTTCGGTTGTCCGGCGCACGACCAGCGCGACCTCGATTTTGTCAATAAATACGGGCTCGGCAATACGCCTGTTGTGTGCCCACCTGGCCAGGACGCAAAGAGTTTCGTCATCACTGATGTCGCCTATGACGGCGAAGGCACGATGATCAATTCGCGCTTCCTCGACGGCATGACAATTGAACAAGCAAAAGAAGAGGTCGCCAAACGCCTTGAAGGCGAGACGCGCGGCAACTCGTCCATTGGCGAGCGACAGGTGAATTTCCGGCTCCGCGACTGGGGCATTTCACGCCAACGCTACTGGGGCTGCCCGATCCCCGTGATCCACTGCCCGAAGTGCGGCGTCTTGCCGGTGCCGGACAAAGACCTCCCCGTTGCGCTGCCGGACGACGCGACGTTCGACAAACCGGGCAATGCGCTCGATCATCATCCGACGTGGAAGCACGTCAACTGCCCAACCTGCGGCGGCAAAGCCCAGCGCGAAACCGACACGATGGATACGTTTGTCGATTCGTCGTGGTACTTCGCGCGTTTCACCGATCCTTGGAACGAGAAGGCGCCGACCGATCCCAAAATGGCCGACGCCTGGATGCCGGTCGATCAATATATCGGCGGCGTCGAGCACGCGATTCTACACCTGCTCTATTCGCGCTTCTTCACGCGGGCAATGAAGAAGACCGGCCACATCGGCATGAACGAGCCGTTTGAAGGGATGTTCACGCAGGGCATGGTGGTGCACGAGACTTACCGCGACAAGGCGGGAAACTGGGTCATTCCGGCCGAAGTGAAGATCGAAGGCGGCGAAGGCGCGCGCCGCGCGACATTGATCAAAACCGGGGAATCGATCGAAATCGGTCCGATCGAAAAGATGTCGAAGTCGAAGAAGAACACTGTCGACCCCGACGACATCATGGAAACCTACGGCGCGGACGTCGCGCGATGGTTCATGCTGTCGGACTCGCCGCCGGACCGCGACGTCATCTGGAGCGAAGAAGGCGTGCAAGGCGCCGGCCGCTTCGTTCAGCGGCTGTGGCGAATCATCGGCGAAGTCGCGGCGGTTTCGGCAGCTGGAATACAGCCTGCAACATTTTCGGATGACGCGATGATGGTGCGCAAAGCAGCGCATCGTGCATTGGCCAATGTCTCTGACGATATAGCGCGACTACGATTCAACCGGTGCGTCGCGCACATTTATGAGTTTTCCAACGCCCTAGCCGAAGCGCTTGGCAGCGTCGAAAACGTCCCATCCGCTGACTTGACGTGGGCGTTGCGCGAAGCCGGCGATATTCTGGTCCGGCTCTTCCATCCCATGATGCCGCACCTAGCTGAAGAATGCTGGGCGGCTCTTGGCCACAAAACACTGGTGGCCGGCGAAGCCTGGCCTGCGGTCGAGGCCGGTTTGCTGGTGGAAAGCACCATCACCCTTCCTGTGCAGATCAACGGCAAGAAACGCGCAGATGTCACGGTCCCGCGCGACGCGGGAAAAGAGGCGGTCGAGGCTGCCGTTTTGGCGCTCGATACGGTAAAAAAGGCGCTCGACGGCAAGAGCCCGAAAAAGGTCATTGTCGTTCCGCAGAGGATCGTCAATGTGGTGGCCTGACATCAGCACTCGGCACTGGATTCGCGCCGCCGTGGCTTTCGCGATCGCCGCGCTGACAGCGGGCT
This sequence comes from Pseudolabrys sp., assembly GCA_019246455.1. GTDB lineage: Bacteria > Pseudomonadota > Alphaproteobacteria > Rhizobiales > Xanthobacteraceae > Pseudolabrys. The sequence continues at coordinate 1,800 of JAFAQJ010000243.1, read as the reverse complement.
GCTTTCAGCCGCTGTATGGCGACCGCGCAGGCTCGACCGGCGAGAATGTCGTCGTCGCAGCCATGCGCGGCGTCGACATCATGCCGCTTAACACACAACGCGGCACACGGCTCGATCGCATCGGATCCGAACTCCGCAATGACCTCATCTTCGGTCTGACGGGTGGCTCCGGCAATACAGCATCGACCCACCGCCTCGCGATCACGATCACCGGCTCGCAGCAGCAGATCATCGTCGACGTGCAATCGGGTCGACCGGACGTGCAGAACTATAATCTCTACGCCACCTATACATTGACCGATCTCGCGACCGGCAAGATCGTGCTCAACAGTTCGACGTTCACAGCCGTGTCGTTCAATCAGCCCGGTCAGCAACAGCGCTTCGCCGGAGAACGCGGCTTACGCGACGCGGAAAACCGGGCGGCCCAGGTGCTTGCCGACAATATTCGTGCGCGGCTCGCCTCGTATTTCATCGCCGGCACCTGAAGCCGCCGCAATGACCGCAGTCAGAGCCGCCGATATTGACAAATTCGTTGCCAAGCCCAATCCGGCGCAGCCGGTCGTGCTGGTATATGGACCGGACGCAGGCCTAGTGCGCGAACGTGTCGACGCGCTGATCCGCGTCTCGGTTGATGATCCAAACGACCCCTTCGCGCTGGCACGAATCGAAAGCGAAGAATTATCGAGCAATCCCGGCAAGCTCGCCGATGAAGCCAATACCGTGCCGTTATTCGGCGGGCGCCGCGCCGTGTTGCTGCGCGTCAATTCACGCCACAATATCGTGCCGTCTGTCGAGGCGGTGCTCGACGCGCCGCCGCGTGATTGCCGGATCGTCATTGAGGCCGGCGAGCTGCGGAAGAACGCGCCGTTGCGCGCGGCCTGCGAGAAAGCAAAAACGGCAGCGACTCTGGCCTGCTATGTCGACAACGAACGTGACCTTGCGCGTCTCATCGACGAGGAAATGCATGAAGCGGATTTGACGCTGTCGCCCGACGCCCGCGCGGCTCTCCTTGGCTTGTTAGGAGGGGATCGTCTCGCCTCGCGCGGCGAGGTCCGCAAACTCGCACTCTACGTAAGCGGGAAAACCCGTATTGAGCTCGAAGACGTCCTCGCGATCGTTTCGGATGCATCGGCACTGTCCATCGACGACGCCGTCGACGCGACATTCGCCGGTAGGGTATCCGAGGTCGAGATCGAGTATCACAAAGCGCGGCAGGAGGGCACGGCGCCCGGTACCATCGTTTCAGCCGCGCTGCGCCAGGTGGCGCAGCTTCACAAGATGCGGCTTGCTCTCGATGACGGCTCGGACATCGAAAGCGTGATGATGCGCGGCACGCCTCCGGTGCACTTCAGCCGCCGACCGCAGGTTGAAACGGTGCTGCGAATTTGGACGCCAGCCCGCTTGATGCGCGCGATGGCCCAATTGGCGGAAGCCTCGCTCGAGGCGCGGCGTCAACCGATCATGGCGGAAGCCATCGCGCAACGTGCGCTTTTGGCGCTTGCCGGCAACGCTCGGCGTCGCGAGTAACGACTCAACGCCTTTTCAGCGCGGCATCCAGAGAAAATTTGCCGGCGCCGGCAATAAACAGCAGCAAGCTGCCGCCAAAGATCGCCAGATTCTTGCAAAAGTGAATGTATTGATCAGAGGCCTGCGCCGGCGGTAGCTCCCAGAAGCGGTGGGCCAGCCAGGTCGCGACGACCAGGAACGGCAGACTGACCAATGCCGCGTAACGCGTCGCGATGCCGAGAATAAACGCAGTACCGATCCCTAATTCCGTGGCCATCGCAGGCCATGCGACCA
>JAFAQJ010000107.1 GCA_019246455.1 Pseudolabrys sp. | reverse complement strand
GCAGCCTCGCGGGCGAACCTCCTGGGTCGCATTTTCCACGGGCTGCGCGGCCCCGAAATCTGACTAAAATTTAATTTGGGGACAGGGCCTTAGGGGTGAATTCCAACGGCCCATTCAGCGGCTATTCACGCGCAAAATAGGAACCTCGTCGCCAACACAAGCGTTTATTGGTTTGAGATGTGGAGGTGCACATGACCAAGACTCTGACAGCTCTTGCCGCGGCGGCCACCATCGCGGTGGCGGCGATTGCGGCACCCCCGAAGGCGGAAGCGCGCGGTGGCGCTATTGCCGCGGGTATCATTGGCGGCCTCGCGGCTGGCGCGATCATCGGCTCGGCGGCGAGTGGCCCGTACTACTACGGACCGGGGCCGTACTACGGCGGCTATTACGGGCCGGCGTATGCCTACGGCCCGGGCTGCTACTGGCATCGCGAGCGATTCTGGGACGGCTGGGGCTGGCGTATCCGCCGCGTGCGGGTGTGCGGCTAACCTGAACAGTCTTTCAGAAACGAAAGGGGCCCGGGAATTCAGAATTTCCGGGCCTTTTTCTTGTGACCACCGTCACAGACCGGAAATCTAATTTCCGACAAATTAAGGGTAGCTGATTACGGCACTGGATCAGTTTGGCGTGGCCCCGAACCGGCCATGAAATCGAGAGGGAGATCTCCCAATGAAGAAGGCTCTGATTGCATTTGCCGCGGCCGCGACCATCGTCGCCGGTGCGGTCACGACCTCGACGCAACCGGCGCAAGCGCGCTGCATCGGCTGCGCGGTGGGCGCCGGCATCGTCGGCGGCGCCATCCTCGGTGCAGCGATCGCGAACAGCGGGCCGCGCTACGCGCCGGCGCCGGGCTACGTCGTTTATGAAGGCTACGGCGCGCCGTATCCCGTCTCCTGCCCCGGGGGTTACTGGTCTCGCCGTCCGCTCTATGACGCCTACGGCAATCGCGTCGGCTGGAGCCGCCCGCGTTTCATCTGCCCGTAAGCAAGTCTTAAGGGCTTGGGGTGTCTGATCCCCGCCGAGGATCATCGGCGGGGAACATCCATGACCAAGATCGGTTCGTTTCTCGCCGTGGCCGCGCTCGCTGCCACGGCGGTTTCATTTGACGCGCAGAATGCCGCGCAAGCTTACTGCCGGGGCTGCGCGGTCGGCGCCGGCGTGATCGGTGGCATCGCGGCGGGCGCCATCATCGGCGGCGCCATCGCCAATTCGCAGGCCGCGCCGGTTTATGTCGCGCCGCCGCCGCCACCACCCGGCGTCGCACCGGCCGACGTCGACCCGAACGAGGTTTACGACAGCGCGGTGTGCCATGTCGAACGCGTGTGGGACGAATATCGCCAGCGTTGGATCAGGCGCGAAATCTGCGACTGACTTTGTTCGCGAGACGTCGATGGTTGGATCAAAAGGGCGTTTACGCTCGTCTTCGACGGGCTATGCCGACCAGGACGGAATAAGAAGTGCTCACTTCATACTGCCAAGCACGTCGTTGGTCGGCCAGCAGTCGACCTTGAGGCCACGCGCCTTCTGATAGGCGCCGAGCGCCGAGCGGGTGAGCATCCCGGCCTTGCCGTCGATCTTGTCCTTATAGAAGCCGAGGGCGGTGAGCTTCTTCTGCATCGCCTCGACGTCGGCGGTACGCAATTGTTCGGACTTCGACCATGGTGTCTGGAACGGACGGCCGCCGCCGATGCGGTCGGCAAGGTGGCCGACAAAGAGCACGTACAGATCCGAAAAATTGTAGTCCTTGATGACGTAGTAATTCTTCGGCGTCAGAAAAGCCGGACCGTAGGTGCCTTCCGGCAGCAACAATGATGCTTCCGCGGCCTGAACGTTCGCCGGCACTTTCGCGCCATACGCCGGCACGTAGCCGTGCTTGAGCCACTCGCCGATCGGCATCACATGCGCCGGCTCTGCCGCGGTGCAATCGACCGCCCCCGGCACTTTGACTTCGATCGCCCACGGCATTCCTTTTTGCCAGCCTTTGGCGCGGAGCTGGCCGGCAGCCGCGGCGAGCGCATCGGGGATCGAATTCCAGATGTCGATCTTGCCGTCGCCGTCGAAATCGACCGCGTATTTGTAGAACTCGGACGGCAGGAACTGGGTCATGCCCATCGCCCCGCCCCAGGACGAGCGCATCTGCACGCGCGGCACGCCATCCTGCAGCATCTTCAGCGCCGCGATGAATTCACCGCGGAATAAATCCTTGCGCTTGCCGACATACGCCTGCGTCGCCAGCACGCGGATCGCGTCATACGGCAACTTGTAGCGCCCGTAATCGGTTTCGCGGCCGAAGATCGCCAGTACGACATTACCGGAGACGCCGAACTCCTTTTCGATGCGCGCCAAGGTGTCCTTGTGCTGCGTCGCGAGCTGCTGGCCGTATTTGGCGAGGCGGTCGAAGGTCGACTCTTTCAGGTACTGCGAGGGCGTGAGGACGAATTCGGCCTGTCCGGCCTCGGGCTTCTCCGGGCGGCCCGGGATCTGCAAATCCTGCAACGAATAGTCCGGCTCGAGGCCCTTGATCGCGGCGTCGAAAGTCGAGCGCGACACGCCCTGCTGCTGCGCGGCAGGCCACAGCGATTGCAGGAACTGATCGAACGCGGGGTCGGCGCGTGCCGCGCCCATTGCGGCCAGCCATGCGGCGAGAGCAAGCGCAACGCGCACTAGTGCGCCGCGCCCGCGTTTTTTAGATAGACCGGGGCCGACAGCCGCTCGACGAAAGCGATGCCGATCGCCGACAAGATAAACAGGCCGTGGATCAGGGTCTGCCACATCACGCCGCTTTCGGTGAGCGGATTGCCCGGCGTGCCGAGCGAGCCGGCATAGATGAACGTGCGCAGGAGATGGATCGAGGAGATGCCGATGATCGCCATCGCCAGCTTGATCTTGAGCACGCTCGCATTGACGTGGCTGAGCCATTCCGGCTGATCCGGGTGCAGCTCGAGCTCGAGCCGCGACACGAAGGTCTCATAGCCGCCGACGATGACCATAATGAGGAGGTTCGAGATCATCACCACGTCGATCAGGCCGAGCACGATCAGCATGATCTCCTGCTCGCCGATCTTGAGCGCGGTCTCGACGAGGTGCCACAGCTCCTTGAGGAATACGATGACATAGACCGCCTGGGCGACGATTAGGCCGAGATAGAGCGGCAATTGCAGCCAGCGCGAGGAGAAGATCAATTGCGGCAGCGGGCGCAAGTCGCCCCGGCCCTTCGGCGGGATCGAATCGTCGGCGGCCATCGACATGATCTGTCTCCGATGCGGGTTGGACGGGATTTATAAGCGATTCGGGCCCGGTGAGCCCCATGACAGGCTGCGGGAACTATGTTTCGATAGGATCGAGGCAACAGGGAGGAAACGATGAGAAAGACAATCTTGGCCGGTCTCGCGCTCACGACTGTCATGGGGCTGCCGACGGTGGCGTCGGCGCAGCTTTGCGCACCGATGATCATCGCACGCGCGGCCGTAACTGGCGCTTACGAGCATCGCGAGCTGACCAGCAAGGAAGCGATGTCGTGCGGTCTCCTGATCGACGAGGAGGCCACCAAGGCCGCAGCGAAGAAGAACAAGCGCATGAGTAAAAAGAAGGGATGAGCGCGGAATAGGCGCGAGGTCTCAAGCGCGACCATCCGCCGGCACAGTCCATTTAGAACGCGCCAGCGGTCGGCACTTTGCTCGCGATCAGCTGCCGGCTTGGCTTTGGCATTGCCGTGCGCCATCACAATGATCTCGCGAGCTTCGGTGCAGCGCAGCCAGATCGCGAGAAGCGGTGCGTAAGCGTCGCTGGTGTACCAGCCCGCGACTTTGTCGGCGGGGGGAAATTGCACAGGGTGTCAAGAGAGAAAATTAGTTCCTAGAATTACAGTGGCTGATTCGCGATTTGCAACGCCTGAGCGCGATCCGATGCCATTCAAACGGCCGCACTTCAACCCGACGCCGCTTTATCCGGTCGCGGCCATCGTGCTCGCCGCCACGATCTTCACGGTCGACACCATCACCAAACTCGAGATCGCGATCCCGGTGTTTTACACCGCTGTCATCCTGATCGCGGCGCGGTTCTGCAACCGGCTCGGCATTCTCCTAACCGGACTCGCCTGCATCGGCCTCATTTTCGTCAGTGACCTGCTGACGCCGGATAGCAGCCTGGCTGGCGTTATCAATACCGCGATCAGCATCCTCGCGATCGCCGCCACCGCCGCGCTAGTGCTGCGTGTGAAAGCCAACGAACAGGAGGCGTACGAGGCGCGCGCGCAACTCTCCCATGTCGCGCGCGTGACCACGCTCGGCGAACTGGCGGCCTCGATCGCGCACGAGGTGAACCAGCCGCTTACGGCGACCGTCATCAATAGCAACGCTAGTCTGCGCTGGTTGTCGGCCGAGCCGCCGAATTTAGCCGAGGCGCGGCAAGCCATCGAGAACATCCGCCGCGACACCGAGCGCGCCGCCGGGGTGGTCGCGCGCGTGCGGGCGCTGGCTAAACGCGCGCCGATGCCAAAGTCGCCGCTCGACATTAACGAGGTGATCGGCGAGATCCTGATGCTATCGGCGAGCGAAATCCGGCAGCATCAGATCGCTCTCAGCGTCGACCTGAGGCCGGGCCTCGGACGTATTACAGGCGACAGCGTGCAGCTCGGCCAGGTGATCCTGAACCTGATCGTCAACGCGATCGACGCGATGGAGACGAACCCGCCTGGCGAGCGTCAGTTGACCATCCGCTCGGGCGATGGCGCAGGCGGTGTCGTTGTCGAGGTGAGCGACACCGGACCTGGTTTAGATGCCGACGCGGTTAAGCATCTGTTCAACGCGTTCTACACGACGAAAACCAGCGGCCTGGGGCTGGGCCTCACTATCAGCCGTACCATCATTGAGTCGCATGGCGGGCAAATCTCGGCCACGCCTCGCGAACCACACGGCGCAACCTTTACATTCACATTGCCGGCCATAAGAAACGGCGCATAGTAGCGCCGAGGGTACATGACCATGACGATCAAGCCTTCCATCGCCATTGTCGACGACGACGAATCCGTACGCGAGACGACGACTGGCCTGCTGCGCTCCCTCGGCTTCATCGCCAAGGGCTTCGCCACGCCCGAGGAATTTCTCAAATCGAATCGGCTCAAGATCACGTCATGCCTGATCGCCGACGTGCAAATGCCGGACACGAGCGGGCTAGCGTTGTTCGGCCGGCTAACCGCGGCCGGAACGCCGATCCCGACAATCCTCATTACGGCATATCCGGATGAGGATGTGCGAGCTCGCGCCTTGAGCGCAGGGATAAAGCACTACCTGATCAAGCCGTTCAGTGAAGCGGATCTGATCGCGGCGATCGATGACGTGACGGGGCACTAGCGGCCGCGCCGCTCATTTGCCAAGGGAAAACGCTGGAGCGCTACGCTACCACGCGCAGATGCGTGGGGCCGGAGACGGGACGCGACGCGCCCTCGCCGCCGACGATGTCGGCGTAATCCTCGATTGGCAGCGGCTTGCCGATGATGTAGCCCTGGATCTGGTCGCAGCTCGCCTCGGTCAGCACATCGAGCTGTTCCCGCGTCTCAACGCCCTCGGCGATCACCGGTACTTCGAGGCCGCGCGCCAGTCCGATCACCGCGCGCACGATAGTGGCGGACTGCGATTGCGGCTTGAGGTTCGAGATGAAGGCTTGGTCGATCTTGATGGTGTCAAACGGGAAAGATTGCAGATAGGACAGCGACGAATAGCCGGTACCGAAATCGTCCATCGCGATGTGCACGCCCATCGCTTTGAGTCGGCGCAGCAGCGCCAAAGTGCGGTCGAAATCGTCGATCAGCACTCCTTCGGTAATTTCAAGCTCGAGCCGCGACGGTGGCAGGCCGGTTTCGAGCAGGACGGCATGTACCAAGGCGGCGAGATCGCCGTGGCGGAACTGCACCGGCGATAGGTTGACGCCGATGCGCAGCGGCTTTTTCCAGCTCGCTGCCTCGCGGCAGGCGGTGCGCAGCACCCATTCGCCGAGCGTGAGGATCAGCCCACTTTCCTCGGCTAGCGGCACGAACACCACCGGGGGCACCGCGCCACGTTGCGGGTGATGCCAGCGCAGCAGCGCTTCAAAACCGACGACTTCGCCGTTGATCTGCGCTTGCGGCTGATAATAAAGCTGAAGCTCGTTGCGTTCCAACGCGGCGCGCAGGTCATGCTGCAAGGCGCGGCGTTCGCGCAACTTCTGATCCATCTCGGCAGCAAAGAAACGCACGGTCCTGCGGCCGTCAGCCTTGGCGCGGTAAAGCGCGGCGTCAGCGTTGGCGACCAACGCACCGGATTCCGTGCCGTCGGCCGGGCTCATCGCAACGCCGATACTCAGGCCGACGCGCAACTGGTGGCCGTTGATATCGAGATCGTCGGCGACTGAAACGAGCAGTCGCTCAGCCAGTTCGGCGGCGGCGGCGGGTGAGCAGCCGCCGCCGGTGATCAGCGCGAATTCGTCGCCGCCCGGTCGAGCCAGGAAGACCCCCTCGCCGGCGGCTTCGGTCAGGCGCTGGGCAATCTCGCGCAGCAAGGCATCGCCCGTGGTGTGACCGAAGACGTCGTTGACCTCCTTGAAACGGTCGAGGTCGATGCACAGCAGCGCGAAGCCCTCGTCGCGATGGTCGCGCAGCATGGTTTCGAGCCGTTCGTTGAATGCCGCCCGGTTCGGAATGCTGGTGAGTGCGTCGTGATGGGCCAGAAACTCGATGCGTTTCTCGGCCTGGCGGCGCTCGGTAATGTCCTCATGGGTCGAGACCCAGGCACCGTCAGCAATCGGCCGGTTGGTGACGCTGATCGCCTTGTCGCCGGTCTCGGCAACCCAACTGGTGACCTCGCCGCGCTCGACCGCCTTGAGCAACGCGACGCGATATTCGTCCGGATCGCGCTCGAGCGTGCCGGTGGAGATACGATGGAGCATCAGGTCGCGCAGCAGAACGCCCGGCTTCACCACGTCGCGCGAAAGACCGTACATCTCGATATAGCGATCGTTGCAAACCACCATGCGCTCGTGCGCGTCAAACATCACCACGCCGTGCGACATATTGTTGACGGCAGTAATGAGCTGCACGTCACGCTCCTTGACGCGGCGATCGGCGATTGCGCCAGCCAAGCTCAAGCCAAGAATGAGAACAGCGGCTCCGGCCACTGCGAGCGCCAACGTCGTCGGCGACAGAGAAAACGGCTGGATCGTCCGGGACGGATCTGGAATGATTTCGACCGCCCCCATCGCGGTGAAATGATGCGAGACGATCGCGAGCGTCAGCACTACCGCGGCGAGCAGCGTCGCGCGGTTACCCTTGTGACATACCGCAACGAACATCGCCGCCGCGCCGAGTGCCGTCCCCAAAAGGATCGAGGCGGTAACGAGATCAGCATGCCAGCTCACGCGGCCAGGCAATTCGAGCGCGAACATGCCGGCGTAGTGCATGCTGGCGACGCCGCCGCCGACCACCGCACCGCCGAAAGCGGCGGTACGCCAGCCTGTGCTGAAGGCAGCAACGCTGAGCCCGGCGGTGGTGATGACGATCGCGAGGCCGAGCGAAATGACGGTAAGCCGGATATCATAAGCGACATCGACGCCGGGCTCGTAAGCCAGCATGGCGATAAAATGCGTGGCCCAGATGCCGCAGCCGGTGGCAGCGCCGGCCAGCGCCAGCCAGGCGAAGCGAATTGCGCCGCTGGTCGCGACGGCGCGACGGAATAGGTTGATGGCGACTAAACTAGCAAGAAAACAGACCGCGCCGGCCAGAACCACCAGCCGCAGGTCATGCTCACCGCCCAAACACGTCAGAACACGGAACATCGCAAAGCTCTCGCCACCCAAACGCCGATCGATACGACGTGCGCTGTCACATTGGAGTTAAGAGATTTCCCTGCGTCGCGATGTGGTTAAGTTTGTGCCAATCGTTTCACGACACTTCGAGAGACATCATAAAAATCACCGACATTGTCATCCATGTCCTGAAGACGCCGCTGGGCGAGCCGTTCGCATTTCGCATGGCTGGGTAAAACTGGTGCGCAGTCCGATCGATCCGGTGGATGCATTTGTCCAGATCCCCCACCCGCCGGGCCTCGGTATCGACATCGATCGCGCGACGCTCGAGCGCTACGGGGCGTGAAACTAACAAGTTTGCATCGGGGTATTGCGCGAGCGGCGGTGGTCATCGCTGCCGGAATCGGCAATGAATGAGACTTTCTCCCGTCCGCCGGCGCCTATGGCGGCACCTCTCGCGCTCCCAGCCTCGTCTTTCATGACCTCCCGCCTCACGCCACGCCATCCGCACCAGCAAGGCGCCTGGGCGATGACGCTGAGCATGGCGACCTTCGTCGCCGGCGACAGTGTGCTGAAATTTCTCGGCGGCGCGATCCCGACCCAGGAGCTGGTGTTCCTGCGCAGCGCCGTCATCGTCGCCGGGATCGCGCTCTTGCTGCTGTTCCGGCGCCAGAGGCTGCGGCTCGACAATTTGCTCAAAGGTCCGGTGCTGCTGCGCTGCGCGTTCGATGCGCTCAACATCCTCACCTTCGTGACGGCGATCGTGCATCTCGGCCTCGCCACGCTTTACGCCATCCTGCTGACCTCGCCGCTGATGATGACGATCCTCGCCGTGGTATTCCTGAAGGAGCCGGTCGGCTGGCGGCGCTGGAGCGCGATCATCGCCGGGTTCGGCGGCGCGCTCATGGTTATCAAGCCGGATTTTCACGCCTTCGACCCGTGGGCGGCGGTGGGGCTATTGGCCGCGCTCGGCGCCGCGGCGCGCGATACCGCGACCCGCCGCATCGACCCCGGCACGCCGACCACCGAAGTGGCGTTCTACGCCGCCGCGCTCGCCGGCCTGCTGTCA
>JAFAQJ010000075.1 GCA_019246455.1 Pseudolabrys sp. | reverse complement strand
CGACAGCATCGGGTCGCCGCCATTGCATTCCTCGTCGTCGCCGTCGTCCTGATTGCAATGGACGACGACCTCGTCGCCGATCTTCCAGCGCTTCACCTTGGAGCCCACCGCCCAGACGATGCCCGACGCGTCCGAACCCGCGATGTGATAGGCCGCCTTGTGCACGTCGAAGGGCGAGACCGGCTCGCCGAGGCCCGCCCAGATGCCGTTGTAGTTGACGCCCGCCGCCATCACGAGGACGAGCACATCCTCTTCGCCGATCGGCCAGGTCGGCACGACTTCGAGCTGCATCGCCTGCTCGGGCGGCCCGTGGCGGTCCTGCCGGATCACCCAGGCGTGCATCTGTTCGGGGACATGACCAAGGGGCGGGATTTCGCCGATCCCGTAAAGATCCTTGAGTGCAGCGACGCTCTTCACCTTGGCGGCGGCCGGCATGACGACGCTCCCCTGAACTCCCTGATACAAGTCTGCCGCACTTTATGTTGCGCTGCAATAAGACTTAACGCGGTGCACGGACGCGCGTTCCATCGCTGTTTTTAAGGCTTCCTCAAGCCGGGCAGGCGATAGCTGTCTGATGGCCTTGAGCGACGCCCCCACCGCGAAAGCCCCGAAATGGCTCGAGCTGACGTGCTTTGCGCTGATCGTGGCGCAGGCGACGTATCTCGTGGCGGCCGCGTTCAACAGCCTGTGGATCGCCGCGCCGGACGGCCACGGCGCCGTCACCGACTTCGTCAATGTTTGGGCGGCGGGAAAGCTGACGCTGCAAGGACTTAGCGCGAGTGCCTACGATTGGCCGGCGCACAAAGCGATGGAGGAAGTGGCGATCGGCCATGCCTTCGACGGCTATTTCGGCTGGCACTACCCGCCGATGTTCCTGTTCGCCGCCGCTACATTGGCGCTGTGTTCGTATCCTCTGGCCTTTGCCGGCTGGTTGATCGTGACTTTCCCCGCCTACATCGCCGCTGTTCGCACCATCATCGGCGACCGCACCGGCTATGTGTTCGCGCTCGCCTTTCCCGCGATCCTGTCGAACTTCATCGTCGGTCAGAACGGCTTCCTCACCGCCGGACTGCTCGGCGGCACGCTTTATTTCATCGAGCTGCGCCCGCTCCTCGCCGGCATCCTGCTCGGTCTGCTAACTTACAAACCGCATTTCGGCCTGCTGTTTCCTTTCGTGCTCGCGGCGAGCGGACACTGGCGCGTTTTCATCGCCGCCGGTGTCACCGCCGCGATCATCGCCGCCGCATCATGGCTCGCCTTCGGAACCGAAACCTGGATCGCGTTCTTCGGTTCGATTTCGCACACCTCGCAGGCCTTCCTGTCCGACGGCTGGGCGAATTTCGGCAAACTGCAAACCGCGTTCGGCTTGACGCGCGTGTTTGGGGGCAGCGAAACAATGGCATGGGCGTTGCAGGCCACCGTTGCGCTTGCGGTCGCGGCCGCCGTCATCTCGATCTGGCGCAGCAAGGCCGATCGCGATCTCAAGGCCGCCGCGCTTGGCGTCGGCACGTTGCTGGCAACACCGTACCTCTACACCTACGATCTCGTGACGCTTGCGGTGCCGCTGGCCTTCCTGATCCGGCTCGGCCGCCGCGACGGTTTTCTGCTGCATGAGATTCCCGCAATCGCGTTCGCGTGCGCCCTGATCGCGGTCTTTCCATTCCTCACGCTTCCGGTTGGATTTGCCGCCGTCGCTATCGTTGCGGTCCTGGTGGTCCAACGCTCCCTTGGCGCGCCGGAACCCGGAGCCGTAACCGCGCGTTGATCCCGGACTCGATAGGAGGCTGGGATGCGATTGCTGCTCCTAATCATCGTCATCATCCTGCTGTTCGGTGCGCTCCCGACGTGGCCCTATAGCGCGGGCTGGGGCTATTACCCCTCGAGCGGGCTTGGACTCGTTCTGGTGATCGTGCTGATCTTGATCTTGCTCGGACGCATCTAGGAGCGGTCTGGCAGCATTCGGCGCGCTGCGATAAAAAGCGCGAGCGATGGTAAAGAAAAGCAAAACGGCCAAACGCGACACCGGCGATGATCTCGTCGGCAAGCGCATCCAATGCGACCGCGCCACCTGGAATGCGGTGCAGATCCTGGCCCGTGATCAGATGAAGGACATTCCGGAGATCACCGAGGAAGCGTTTCGCGATTTGCTGAAGAAGCATGGCCGCAGTGCGGACCTGCGCGAACAGCTCAAAATGAGCGCGCGCCGCTCACCCGCCAATCGCAACAAGAAATAGCAGCACGGCGCACGTCGGTGTCGCGTCAGGACCGATGACGCACAAAAACAATGGAATATTGATCGCTATAGACCTTGTCCCAGTCGGACGAGCGGGTGACGGCTCCGGCAAGCGGCTGGGCCGGTTTCAAAATGATCCAATCGATTTTGTAATCGTTTAGCAATTTAAAAGCGTCATCGGCATCGACGAGGTCCACCGCGCCAAAGTAGCGGTGCAGAAAGTCATCACCAAAGGGTAGCGCTCTGCCGTCGACAAAGGTCGGAATGCCGGAAAAAATGAGGAAGCCACCGAAATCGTAGTCGTTGAAACATGTCCGGCGATATTTTTTCTTTGAACAAAA
>JAFAQJ010000006.1 GCA_019246455.1 Pseudolabrys sp. | reverse complement strand
GGCGATCCTTCTGGCAAGGATGAAAGCCGCCGGCTTCTGACCGATGCGCAAATCGGTGAGAACCTCGCGAGTATAAAAAAGGTCTTTTCCAAGTTCATCGAGTTCGGCAACGACGGCGCGCTGATGGCCAATAATGCCGACTGGCTTAACACGCTCAATTACATTGATTTCTTGCGCGACGTCGGCCGGCATTTTTCGGTCAACCGGATGCTGTCGTTTGACAGCGTGAAGATGCGGCTCGATCGTCATCAGGAGCTGTCGTTCCTGGAATTCAATTACATGGTGTTGCAGGCTTACGACTTCGTCGAGCTCTACAAACGCGAGAAGTGCGTTCTGCAACTCGGCGGCTCCGATCAATGGGGCAACATTGTCAATGGAATCGATCTCGGACGCCGCATGTTGAACGCGCAACTCTTTGCTCTCACCTCACCGCTGATCACGACCGCATCTGGCGCCAAGATGGGAAAGACCGCCGCCGGCGCGGTATGGCTCGATGCCGAGATGGTGGGTCCGTACGATTACTGGCAATATTGGCGCAACACGGAAGACGGTGATGTCGCGCGATTTCTGAAGCTGTTTACGGTGCTTTCTCTCGACGAGATCGAGAAGCTCGCCGCACTCAAAGGAGCCGAGATCAACGAGGCGAAGAAAGTGCTCGCGACGGAGGCAACGGCGCTGCTGCATGGCCGCGCGGCGGCCGACGAGGCCGCGAACGCAGCCAAAACCACTTTCGAGCAGGGACGGATCTCCCTCGCCCTGCCCACCGTCACGGTACCGCTCGGAGAACTCGCCGCTGGTCTCGGTATACTTACGGCGTTCGTGCGCGCCGGCCTTGTGGCTTCGAACGGCGAGGCGCGGCGCGCGATCACAAACAACGCGGTTGCCGTCAATGACGTTCGGATTTCAAACGACAAGCACCTGATCAGCAAGAAGGATCTCAACACCGATGGCGTGATCAAGCTATCACTGGGCAAAAAGCAGCACGTTTTATTGAAGCCATTCTAACGGGACGGCGCGGGTGCCGGTGGCTGAGGACCGTTCGGGTCAAACATGCCGGGGCCCGGGATGAATTTACGCAAGAGACCGGGCGCGATGGCTGAAATTGGATTGACCGCAATGCGTGGCGCGCTCGGCGAACCGGTGGCCTCATAGCTGATCCCAACCAGCCCTTCGTTACTCCCACCACCAAGAAACAACCCAACAATGGGAATCTGACCGAACACGTTGTTGAGCGCATACATGGGAACGAACGTACCCCGCATGCGAATTTCGTCGCGCGTATAGTCGACGTAGCCGTCGATTGTTGCGCCAATCGTCGGGCCGCGCACCACACCTTCACGAATCATCAGTCGGCCCGGCTGCCGCGTTAGATCGGCGCGCAGCTCACTGAAATCCACGGTAGTTGTCTTGATGTTGGCGTTCGTGCCCGCGGCAACGCGCTCCAGCGCGGGCTCGCCTCGTACCGTGAAATTACGGATCACGATCTGGCCGGACTGGGCTATGACGTCCGGCGCTGGCGGATCCATCGCCACCCACATCTGACCGCCGTACATGCGGGGATAGGTGTCGGTAAATCGGAATAAGGCGCCGGCGTCGTCGGTCTCGAGGTATGCCACCAAAGCTCGGTCACGGGGCCGCGGTCGCAGGTCGCCGATTAGTGGCGTATCGCGGCCAATCTTCGCATTGACGGTGAGATTGCGGATGTGTCCGCCTCGGCGGGAAAGTTTGAAATCGAGCCCACGCAATGCTTCGCCATTGTGGCCAATAACAGCCGCGATTTTGACATCGACGTCTATGTCGGCCTGATTATTTTTAGTCTTTGCCGACGGTGGCGCCGAATTATTCATCGCGGACTTCACCAGCGAGCGGCCGTCATAGACGTCGCCTCGCATCACCACGCGCAGGACGTTATCGGGGCCGCGATCTACTTTCAGCGCCGCCCGATCACCTTCAGACAAACCAAAAACAGGGAAATTTGCCGACACTAAGTCGCCCGCAGCATCGATCTCTACCGATCCTTTGGCCAGCGTCCCCTGCCCGTCGATCGTGAGGTCGTCAAACCGCGTCGATTTTAAATCCTTGTTCAGCGTGAACGTGGCGCGCGCTTGTTTGCCGGCCGGTTTATTCCAGCCGGGAAGTAGATTGTCGATTTTAGCCGGCGTGAAGTCCGCATC
>JAFAQJ010000299.1 GCA_019246455.1 Pseudolabrys sp. | reverse complement strand
GGGGCGCCCGTCGGGTGGTCCGGCGAGCGCCCCTTCATTCACATCAGCCGGCCTGTAAGCCGGGTTCTGTACGGCACGCGAACGTGCGTGACGGCCATTCATCTGCGACGCCGGTTGCCCGGCGCCTTCAGCAACCTACCCGAACGGCTGATCAGGACTGATCCGAAGCTTGCGCTTCGACGCCGTTCCTATTCGGTCTTGCTCCCGGTGAGGTTTGCCGTGCCGCTTCCGTTGCCGGACGCGCGGTGCGCTCTTACCGCACCTTTTCACCCTTGCCGCGGACGCTACGCAACATGCCCGAGGCGGTTCGTTCTCTGTGGCACTCTCTCTGGGCTTACGCCCGCCGGACGTTATCCGGCACCGTTTGTCCTTGGAGCCCGGACTTTCCTCCCCGGCCACCTTTCGGTGATTGCCGGAGCGGCCGTCCGGCCGACTGACGCGGATAGGGATGGGGTCTCCGGCGCCTCTGGTCAAGGCATCGCGGGCAGCATGGTTTTCAAAAAAAGGGCGGGCCTGCGGCCGGAGTTGCAGGCCCGCCCATCGTGACAGGCCGGATGGCCTTACGAATGCTTGGGGCGCAGGACGCGGCGCTCGAGCAGCCGGGTGGCGCTACGGCGGATGGAATTCGGCAATTCGCGGACCAGCGCGCTAATGGCCTTGGATCGCTCGGCCTTCGCGGCGGCGATGGCTGCGGCAATTTGGTCGTGGGTCAAAGGACGCATGGAAGATCTCCATTTCAGAATTGAGATCACCATATTCCTTTCAAAATGAAGATAATTAGCTATCTATATCGTTCATTTGTGAATTTAAGGAACGAATATGGATGGCGGCTCGGATCTGAAGGTCTTCGCCCGGGTGATGGATCGCGGGAGCTTTTCGGCCGCCGCTGAGGATCTGGGGCTGACCCCATCGGCCGTGTCGAAGCTGATCTCGCGGCTTGAGGATCGGCTCGGTGTTCGTCTCATCGAGCGAACGACGCGCCGCCTCGCGCTCACATCGGAAGGCGAAACGTTTCTGGAACGCACGCGGCGGATTCTCTCCGATATCGAGGAGGCCGAAGCCGAAGTCGGGCAGGTGCGCGGTGCCCCACGCGGCAAGCTACGTGTCAACACGGGCACGGCTTTTGGGCTGCATCAGCTTGCGCCGGCGCTGGCCGATTTTCTGAAGCTCTTTCCCGAGATCGACGTCGAATTGATCATCACTGATCGGTTCGTCGATATGATCGAGGAGCGCCATGACATCGCGGTGCGCTCCGGTCATTTGCCGGAAGGTCCGTTGGTTCGCCGCAAGATCGCCGAACTTCAGCGCGTGATCTGTGCGTCGCCCGATTATCTGAAACGGCGTGGCGTGCCGAGGACGCCATCCGACCTCAAGGACCACGACTGCATCACTGTGATTGGGCCTGGCCTCAATCAATGGCCATTTCGCTCGCCAAGCGGAATCGACATCGTCGAGGTCGAACCCCGTCTCGCGACCGACGACGCCGAAGCATCGATGCGGCTTGCTGTGGCGGGCGCGGGCATCATTCGTCCGACCGACGTCGTCGTTGGCGGTGCTCTTAAGCGCGGCGAGCTGGTCCCGCTGTTCGCCGATATCCATCACGTCGAACCGTTGCCGCTGATGGCGATCCATCCGCAGGGTCGCGAACGCTTGCCGCGGCTCAAGGTGTTTATTGATTTCGTGATGAAGCGCTTTTCGCAGGCGCCGTGGCGCCAGGCGTAATTTCACTCATGTCAACGGCGTCGGCCGCGTTTCCATCAGCGCGCGCAGGGTGAGGAGCGTCGAGGCATCGGCGATGCCATCGACCCGCGCCTGACGGAAATGACGTTGAAACGCGGTCACGACTTCGCGCGTTTGCTCGTCGTAGCGGCTGGTATCCTCAATCTTGTAGCCGTACTCGGCGAAAGTACGCTGAAGCCTGAGTACGCTGTCGTTCCAGTCGCCGGGCTTGAAGCCGTGGCCCTCAAGACCGAGCGGCGCCGGGCGCACCCAATGGCCGACGTTTGACTCGCTGAGTAGCTCCCACGGAAATTTTTCGCCGGGATCCTGCTTGCGCGACGGCGCGACGTCGGAATGGGCCAACACGCGATCGGTCGCGATTTCGCGCCGGCGCGTCAGGATCGAGCGGCACAGCGAGATCACCGCGGCGATTTGCCGGAGTGGAAATGGCGGGTAGCCGAATTCATGACCGGGGTTCACGATTTCAATTCCGATCGACTTCGAATTGATGTCCGTCTCCCCCGCCCAGTGCGAGACGCCGGCGTGCCAGGCGCGTAGGTGCTCAGGCACGCACTGCACGATGCGGCCATCTTCGAATACGACGTAATGCGAGGAGACTTTGCTGTCGGCGGACGTGAGGCGGTCGAGCGCCGCGTCGCCGCTCTGCATCCCGGTGTAGTGCAGCAAGATCATGTCGGGCGGCGCGCCGTCCTTGCGCTCGTCGACATTCGGCGAAGGCCGCACATCGGCGACGATGAAGCTGTCGGCGGTGAAGATCGCCATGTTCGGTCCGAGGAAACGGGCTTCTACGAGCCTTACCGCTCCGGTGCATCAGAGCAGCATGGCCGTCGGGCGGGAAGGGCGCGGCAATAAATCCTTAAGTTTAAGAGTGGCTTAATGGAGGCCACGGAAAGCGTGCGTCGAAAAACCATGCCGGCCGGGCGATTCCATTGACGCCCATATAGTCCCATGATATCCCAGCTGATCTCATGCAACGCAGGCGACCGGAATAAGCCTGCATCTTCAGTCAGTTGGGTGGTGTGGAGCGCGGGTGATGGATCGCTTCGTGGCGAATTACACGTTGCGGCTCGACTCCAAAGGGCGCGTCTCGATCCCGGCTCCTTATCGTTCAATCCTCGGCCGCGACGGCTTCGACGGCCTCTATTGCTACCCAGCGCTCGATCGCCCGGCGATCGACGCCGGAGGGAACGCGCTGATGGCGGAGATCGAAGCGCTGATTGCTCGTTACGCGCCCTTTTCGGAGGCGCGCGAGCAATTCGCCATCGCGCTCTATGGCACCAGCGAGACGCTCAAGACCGACGGCGAGGGCCGGATGATCCTGAGCGACACGCTCAAGGCCCACGCCGGTATCACCGACGCAGTCGCGTTCGTGGGCTTGGGTCACAAATTTCAGATCTGGGAGCCGAAGCGGTTTGCTTCGCAGCTTGCGGAGGCCACCGATCAGGTGCGCGAGCTCCGCAAACAGCTTGGCTCGCAGAGTACGGCGCCGGGGGCACGGGAATGACGGGGGGCGGCGACAGCTTTCGGGCTGTCGCTGGCGGACCAGCCCACCACATTCCCGTGCTCGGCTCCCGGGTCGTCGAATACCTCAATCCCCAGGCGGGCAAGACATACATCGACGCTACGTTCGGTGCGGGGGGCTATTCCCGGCTGGTGCTCGCGTTGGGCAGCCGTGTGCTCGGGATTGATCGGGACCAATCAGCGGTCGCGAACGGCATGGGCCTCGTCGAAGCCTCGGGCGGGCGGCTGACCCTGACCGAAGATACTTTTTCAAATCTCGAGGACGTCATAGGCGTCGAGCAGGTCGACGGCCTCATGTTCGACCTCGGCGTGTCGTCGATGCAGTTTGACCAGGCAGCGCGCGGTTTCTCGTTCCGCCACCAAGGTCCGCTCGATATGCGTATGGGCGGTGAGGGATCGAGCGCGGCTGACTTGATCGCGGTGGCTGACGAACCCGATCTTGCCGCCATCATCGCGACGCTGGGCGAAGAGCGCCACGCCCGCGCCGTGGCGCGCGCCATCGTCAAGGCTCGCAGTGAGCATGCCATCACCACGACGACGCAACTGGCTGATATCGTTGCATCGGTCGTACGCAGTAAGCCCGGCGACATTCATCCGGCAACCCGCACGTTCCAGGCCTTGCGCATTTTCATCAATGACGAGCTTGGCGAGTTAGTAAAGGCGCTGGCGGCGTCCGAACGCGTGTTGAAGGAAGGCGGCCGTCTGGTCGTCGTCTCTTTCCATTCGCTGGAAGATCGCATCGTCAAATCCTTTCTGTCTGAGCGCAGCGCGACGCGCGGTGGCTCTCGCCACGCGCCCGAAGTATCCCGCGTTGCACCGACCTTTACGATCCTGACCAAGCGTCCCGTAACCGCGGACGACGCTGAAGTGTCGGCCAACCCGCGTGCCCGTTCAGCCAAATTGCGCGCCGCTGAGCGTACCGCCGCGCCGCCGCGCAAGACTATGCCCGAGCTGTTGCCGCCACTTCCGTCGCTCGCCGACGTCATGCGAGGGCGTTGACCAATGCGGCTCGTCAATATCCTCGTCATCGGCGTTCTGATCCTGGCAGCTTCGTTCGTCTACAAGATCAAGTTCGATTCCACGCTGCAGGCCGAACGCATCTCGCGGCTGCGCGGCGAACTGCGCCGCGAGCGCGATGCGATCGCGACATTGCGCGCCGAATGGGCGCGCCTCGATAACCCGGCCCGCTTGCAGGCCCTAACACAACGCTATTTGCCGTTGCGGCCCGCCGATCCGCATCAATTCGACGATTTCTTGCATTTGCCAGAGCGTCCGCAGCCTGTCGTCCCGCCGCCGGACGAACCAATCGGCGCGACGGCGCCTCCATCAGAAGCGACCGGCAGTATCGATGGCCAGGTGAAGCGATGAACGCCGCAATCCCTGGCACCAAGATCACCGCGCCGGAAAGCCGCTGGCAGCGCACTGTGCGCTCGCTGCTTTACGGCATTCACGTCGACCGCTCCGTCAAAGCGAAGGCTCGGCTCGGTCTGGCGATCGTCGCATTCGCAGCGCTTTATGCCGTTATCGCGGCAAGGCTCATTATGTTTGCTGCGGTTGGTGAAGGTCACGGCGTCCGCCAGAGCGTTTCGCGCGACGCGGTCGCGACGGCGCGTCCGGACATTCTCGATCGCAATGGATTGGTCGTCGCAACCGATCTCAAGACGCCGTCGCTGTTCGCCGAGCCGCGCAAGATCATCGATGTCGATGAGGCCGTCGAGCTGTTGACCGCTGAGTTACCGGATGTCGATGCGGGCGAGTTGCGCGAACGGCTTGTCTCAAAGCGCGGCTTCGTTTGGCTCAAGCGTGAAATCACGCCGGAGCAGCAGCAGGACATCCATCGTCTCGGCCTTCCCGGCGTTGGCTTCCTCACCGAGAACAAGCGCATCTATCCGAACGGCCCGGTGCTCTCTCACGTGATCGGTCACGTCAATATAGACAATCAGGGCATCGCGGGCATGGAGAAGTGGCTCGACGGGCAGGGGCTCGCCGCGCTGCATATGGCCGGGCTCGCGACCGACCGCCTGCAAATCCGATCGAGCTCGCGCTCG
>JAFAQJ010000291.1 GCA_019246455.1 Pseudolabrys sp. | reverse complement strand
AATTTCATGTCGAGATCGGCAAGGAGCGGGGTGAGGGCTTCCGCATGCGGGCCGGCGAGCAGCATCGGCGTCTTATGACGCGCCGGATGGATCGCCGCGATCACTGCGACGTCGACATAGCGCACTTTGCCGCCGAGCAGCGCCGCCGTCTCCTGCTTGCGGCCCGGCGATACCGAATTGATGTCGAGATAGAACGGCCGCTCCGAAAGATGCGGCTCGATCGAGCGCGCGGCCTCGACGCTCGAGGCCGCCGTCACCGCCGAAATCACGATATCGGTGTCGCGCACCGCTTCCGCGGCTGAAGACACGAGCTTGATGCCCTGCGCCCGGCCCGCGGCCTTGAGCCGCTCGCCGTCCGGTTTCAGGAACAGGATGTCCCAAGCACTGATGCGCTCGATGCCGGCCTCGCGCAGGCCGGACGCGATCGCCTGTCCGGCCTCGCCGAAGCCGACAAAGGAAAAGCGCAGGGTATTACACAGGCTCATTTATGCGGCGCCACGCCCGGTGTGCCGTGGGTGTGGAACGACTCGATCGTCTTGAGCCCCCAGGCCTGGCCTTTCTTGCGCTCTTCCTCGGTCCAAGTGATCGGCTTCCAGTCCGGCGCCAGGATCAATTTGGCGCCGGCGTTGGCCACCTCGACGCGGTTGCCGCCGGGCTCATAGACATAAAGGAAGAACGTCTGCTGCACAGCGTGCTTGTGCGGTCCGGTTTCAATGTAGACGCCGTTCTCGAGGAAAATGTCGGCGGCGAGCAGGATCTCCTCGCGCGAATTGCAGGCGTAGGTGACGTGATGAAAGCGGCCTCGCGCGCCGGTGTGGTCGCGCGTATAGGCGAAGTCGTAGCTTTTGTTGGTCGCGGTCAGCCAGATGCCGGCTTCGCTGCCGTCGTTGAGCACGATGCGCTCGGTCAGGCGGAAGCCGAGATAGTCCTCGAAGAACTTGCGGCAGGCCGAGATCTCGGCGGCAAGTCCGTTCCAGTGGTCGAGGCGGCGCACATTGCAGCCGCGGCCAGGAAAGCGCTGCGACTGGTTCTTCAGCGACGGTTTCAATTCCGCCGGCGGCTCGTACCAGGTCGTGTCGTAATAAAGCTCGATGACGTGGCCGTCAGGGTCCTGGCACACGAAGGTCTTGCCGTGGCCGAGATCGCCGTCGGTCCAGCCGACGTCGAAGCCCGAGCCTTTGAGCGCGGCGGCGCGCCGCTCGAGCGCCTGTGGCGAGCGGCAGCGATAGGCGACGTGCTTCATGCCATTGGTTTTCGCGGCGGTGAGCTTGAGCGAATAAAGCTCGTAGTCGTCATAGCCGCGCAGATAGATGCTGTCGCCTTTCTCGCCGCTCTGGGTCATGCCCATCACGTCGATGAAGAAGCGCGCGCTCTTGTCGAAGGTCGGCGTGAGGAGTTCGAGATGCCCGAGATGGGCAATATCCATGATGGGTTCAACGGCCATGATGCTCAAAAATAAAAAGGGCGCGGTCCGTATCGCCGCGCCCTTTGTTTCGGCCGCAAATGCGGTCAGGTCAAGCGGGAGTCAAACCCGCCTCGGAATGGAATTTCCGCACTGCAAGGAAGCCGACGATCACATAAAAGCCGAGCACCAAAGCCTGCACCGTGAGGAAGGCTGGGGAGGGCGCGGGCATCGCCTTGAGGGGCGGCACCTTGTCGAAGGTCTGCACCACGAACACGAACGAGTTGAACCACTGCGCGGTGATGGCGCTGACGAGATAAAGCCAGCGCCACGAGCCATGCAGATGTTTGGCGTAGAGCGCAAATAGCGCGACGAAGAGCAGCAATGAGGAAATCACCCCGGTAATGAAGGCCGGGCTCGGGAATGGCTGCTGCAGCGGAAACATAAAGCCAGTGATGGTGGTGAGGATCGTGAACAGCAGGAAGATCACGGTCCAGCCCGGCGCGGCCTTGCTCTGAAGCAGCGCGCCAATCACGATCAGTCCGGTCGCGACCCCAGCGACGCTAATCATCACATGCCAGAAGGTGAATTGCGCGAGCGATAGACCGATCACCATTGAAACCTCCGTGCGTTAAACGTCTTCCGGCTTGTCGACGTAAATCAGCCCCGCCTTCTTGAGCGGCTCGCGCATGTTGTACATGTCGAGGCCGAGTTCGCCGGTGGCGAGGCGTTTCCTCTTGCCGTCTTCGTCGTCGAAGCGCTTTTGCGCCTTGGCGGCGGTCTCCGCGCAATATTTTTTCGGCACCACCACAACGCCGTCGTCGTCCGCTACCACCGCATCGCCCGGATCGACATTTACGCCCGCGCACACCACCGGCACGTTCACCGCGCCGACGGTCGCTTTTACCGTGCCTTTAGCCGACACCGCGCGCGACCAGACCGGAAAGCCCATCTCGTGCAGCGCTTTCACATCGCGGCAACCGGCGTCGATGATGAGGCCCTTGACACCGCGCGCCTGCAGCGACGTCCCGAGCAACTCGCCGAACATCCCGTCCGTGTTGTCGGTGGTACAGCCGACGACCAGAACGTCACCCTTCTGGCACTGCTCGACCGCGACATGGATCATCCAGTTGTCGCCGGGCTGCGCCAGCACCGTCACCGCCGGTCCCGCGATCTGCGCGCCGACCCAGATCGGCCGCAGGTAAGTCTTCATCAGGCCGGAGCGGCCGAGCGCCTCATGCACGGTCGAGACGCCGAGCGCCTCAAACGTGCCGATCGCGTTCGAATCGGCGCGCTTGATGTTGCGGACCACGACGGTTTTCATTTCGCTTCCTCCGAACTCAGCCGAGCGTTTCGGCAACGCGCGGGAACAAGGTCTGATACGCCTCGCCATAGGTCATCGGCACGCCGGTGTTGCGGGAGCCCTGGATGCCGCGGTTGAGCGCGACGCGCTCGTAGTAGTGCCACAGGTGCTTCTGCGCGGCGAGGATCTGGAACGCCTTGTATTTCTGCTCCCACACCTCGTCGATTTTCAAAATGAGGTCCGGCTTGTAGCTGCACTGCTCGGGTTGATGCGGCTCGAACAGATAAACCGGCGGCGCCGAATATTTGTATTGCGCGCCCGGCTTGTGACCCATCGCCTGCGCCACCACGCGGGTCTCTTGTGCAAAATGCGCGGCGTTCGGATGGTCGAAATTATACGGGTCTTCGAGCGCGTGGGTAAGGACGAAGGCCGGGTTGGTTTCGCGATAGATATCGACCATGCGGTCGAAATGCACATCGGTCAGCCGCAGCGGGTAATCGCCGGCGTCGAAAAATTCGATCTCGGCACCGAGCAATTCGGCGGCGCGCTGCGCCTCGTCCTTGCGGCCGGCCTTGACCTTTTCCATCGTCGCGCCGGTTTCCTTCCACGCAAACTGGCTTTCGCCGCGCTCGCCGAACGACAGGCAGACGATCTTCATTTTGGTGCCGCGCTTGGCATGCAGCGCGATCGCGCCGCCCGCGCGCCAGACGAAATCGCCCGGATGGGCGGTGATGACGAGACCGGTCTTTCCTGCCATGAAACGCTAAACTCCGTTCTCAAATTGCGCGCATTTCAATAGCATCGAGGGCTCATGCCCGTCACCCTCCGCATAGCGATCGGCGATTACCCGCACACCCTGCCGCTCAAGCGCGGCGACATCGCATCCGATACGCTCAAGCTCGACTTCGTTGAGGTCAAGCCGATCTACAAGGCGTTCAAGCCGATGGTGCGCGAGCATGCCTATGACGCGAGCGAGATGGCGCTCATCACATTTTTCCAGGCGAAAGAGCACGACAAGGGCCTCAAGCTCTTGCCGGCCACGATGCTGGCGCGCTTTCAGCACCACACGGTGCTCTATAACGCGGAACGCGGGCGGCTGACGCCGCGCGATCTCGCCGGCAAGAAAATCGGCGTGCGCTCCTACAGCCAGACTACGGGCGCCTGGGTGCGCGGCATTCTCGAGAACGACTACGGCGTCAATTTCGCGGGCGTGCAATGGGTGACGTTCGAGGATGGCCACGTCGCCGAGGCGAAAGACCCCGCAACTGTTGAGCGCAGCGGCAAAGACATGACCCAGATGCTGATCGGCGGCGAACTCGACGCGGCGATCTACGGTTCGGCAATGCCGGATGACCGGCGGCTCCAGAGCGTCATTCCCGATCCGGAGAACGCCGCCAGGGACTGGTATTCCAAGCACAAACTAGTGCCGGTCAATCACATGGTGGTCGTCACACAGGAATTCGCCATCGCGCATCCCGGTGCGGTCGCCGAGCTTTACCGGATGCTGGAAGCGGGCAAGAAAGTAGCGGATGCGAAAGGCGCGACTGACCTGACGCCATTCGGCAAGGACGCCAACGCCGCCACGCTCGATCTCTTGATGGGCTACGCTGTGCAGCAGAGGCTGGTGGGAGGGAAGATCGCGGCGGGCGAGTTGTGGTGAAATATGCCAGTCGATCTGTACTACTGCCATGACCATTGAAGACATGGGAAAGGCCGTCGCCAGTCTGAGCCAGCGCGAACTGGGTTGCTTTCGCGAGCGGTTTGAAAAATTCGATGGGGCGAGGTTCGGCGCGAAGATCGAGCGCGATGCCAAAGCGGGCAAGCTGAATCGGCACGCGGACAAGACGGGCCGCGCTCGCGAGCTATGAGGCAGGATTGAACCAATGCCTGAAAATTCTTCCGCCGCGGGTCTCGAACAGGCGCTGGCCCGCATCAACGATCCGAAAGGCGAGGGCGCGCGCTGCTGCCTCACGATCTATCGCGAGGAAGCGTTCAAGGCTGCGCAAGCCTCGGACGCGCGTCGTGCCGCGGGCAAAACGCTGGGCCCGCTCGATGGCGCCATCGTCACCATCAAGGATCTCTACGACGTCAAAGGCGAAGTGACGCGAGCCGGATCGAGCGCGATCGCGGCCGAAGCCAAGCCTGCGGCAGCCGACGCGCCTATGGTCGCGCGCTTGCGTAAAGCCGGCGCCGTGATCGTCGCCAAGACCAACATGGTGCAGTTCGCCTTCGGCGCGGCCGGCACGAACTCTGAATTTGGTACGCCCGGCAATCCGGCCGACCGCACTCGCGTGCCGGGTGGCTCGACCTCGGGCGGCGCTGTCGCGGTCGCCGACGGCATGTCCGACATCACGCTCGGCTCCGATACTGGCGGCTCGACCCGCATCCCAGCTGCGCTGTGCGGCATCGTCGGCTGGAAACCTTCGAAATTTCGGATCGATTGCGACGGCGCGTTCCCGTTGTCGAAGACGCTCGATTCGATCGGGCCGATGGCGACCACTGTGCAGCAATGCGCCGATACCGATGCGGTGGTGGCCAGTGAGCAACCGCGGCCCATCGTGCCCGCCAACATCAAGACGTTACGGCTCGCCATCGCGGATGGTACGCCACTGCGCAATCTCGATGAGACTGTGAGCGCGCGCTGGAACGAAGCGCTAGAGATGTTGCGTAAGGCCGGCGCAGAGTTGACGCACGAAACATTGCCGGAGCTCGACGGGA
>JAFAQJ010000292.1 GCA_019246455.1 Pseudolabrys sp. | reverse complement strand
ATGCCCCTCAAATAACTGAATGCCTTCAGGTTTTCGGCCGAGCATTTTAGCGAGCGTGTCGCGATTCCAGTGCGGCACTTTGGCGGCCCCGAATACTTTAAGGACGTCAGCCGCTTCGTCGTAGTTGGCGAGAATGCCGCGCGTCTCTATCGGTACCGCGGTGTGGCGGCCAATGGAAAGCTCAAGCGAAACAATGTGTTGAGCGTTTCTGAAGGCCGCGTCGATGTCGCCAAAGCCCTTGCGGATGACAGTCGCTTCACTCGATCGGCCGCCATACATCTGCGCGGTGTTCGCGACGTCGGTGATCGCCGGCAGCGTGCTCGCCGTTATCTGGACCAGATCAGCCGCGTCTTCGGCGATATACGCGTCTGATGCGAAAACCACTGCGACCGGCTCGCCGACATAGCGCACGACATCCTTCGCCAGCACGAATTGCCGGTACGGCTCGAGCTCGGTCAGTCCCACGAGCCGAAAGCCGATCGGTGGCAGTTCGCTCACGTCCTTTGCGGTCCATACCGCGTGCACACCGGGCAATTTCAGTGCAGCGCTGGTGTCGATCAACTCTATGGTCCCGTGCGCGAGAGATGAGCGAACGATGCGCATGTGCAGTTGATCGGGAAAGGAAATGTCAGCCGCGAAACGGCCGCGCCCGGTCAGCAGCGGCCGATCCTCCAGGCGCTTCACCGAGCGGCCGATCACTTTGGTTTTGGCGTCACCCGGCATGGCGCTCGCGCTAAAGCTTGGCGCGCATCTCTTTGGCCGCGACGCGCACCGCTTTCACAATGCCTTGATAGCCGGTGCAACGGCACAGGTTGGACGACAGCACGTCGAGCAAATCGTTGTCGCTGATGTCCGGCTCGCGCTCTAGAACGCCGACCGCGAGCATCAGGAATCCCGGCGTGCAGAAGCCGCATTGCAAGCCGTGATGATCCATGAAGGCCTGTTGCATGGGATGGAGCTTGTCGCCATCGGCGAGGCCCTCTATCGTGCGGATTTTCTTGCCCCCGGCTTGCACGGCGAACATCAGGCAAGAGCGCACCGGCTCGCCGTCGATGATCACGGTGCAAGTGCCACAGACGCCATGTTCGCAACCGATATGGGTGCCGGTCTTGCCGCAATCTTCACGGATCGCGTCGGCCAGGGTGCGTCGTGGCTCCACGGAAATGCTATGGCTCTCGCTGTTGATCGTCAGCGTCAGCGGCTGTTTCGCGGTCATGCCACCTTCTCCGCCCGTTTTTCCACGGCCCGTAGCGCCGCGCGGATGCGTTGCGGCGTCGCGGGCATTTCGTCGATCTGCACGCCGAATGGCGACAGCGCGTCATTGATCGCGTTGAGGACGGCTGCCGGCGCGCCGATCGCGCCGCCTTCGCCGACACCTTTGGCCTTGAGGATTGAGGCTGAAGTCAGCGTTTCAAGATGATGCAGCTCAATCTCCGGGATTTCGCGGCAGGTCGGCGGCATGAAATCGGCGAGGGTCGCGGTGAGGGGGCTGCCGCTCTCGTCGTAGATGATCTCTTCCAGTAAGGCATTGCCGATGCCTTGCGCGATGCCGCCGTGAACCTGGCCGTCGGCAATCATCGGGTTGATGATGCGCCCGGCGTCCTCGGCGGCAAGGAATTTTTCCACCCGCACTTGGCCGGTCTCGATGTCCAAGTCGACAATGGCGACGTGACAGGCATTGGAGAATGTCCCCACCGGATCGTAGGTGCCGCTCTCGTTCACGCCGGGCTCTACGCCAGACCCGAATTTATGGGTTTGCGTGTAACTTTCTCTTGCGATCCTGCCGATCGGGATCGAACGATCCGTGCCGGCGACCTTGGCATGACCTTCTTCCAGAACGATATCGTCTTCGGACGCTTCGAGAAGATGCGAGGCGAGCTTCACGAGCTTGGCCTTGACCTTGCGTGCGGCGATCAGAGTCGCGCCGCCTGAGATCACGAGCGAGCGGCTGGCGAACGTGCCCCAGCCGTAGGGCGCGCGATCGGTATCGCCGTGCACCACTTTAACGATGTCGGGCGTGATGCCGACTTCGTCGGCGATGATCTGCGCCAATGTGGTGCGCAGGCCCTGGCCATGCGGCG
>JAFAQJ010000379.1 GCA_019246455.1 Pseudolabrys sp. | reverse complement strand
CCGTCACGCCGATGTTGCGCACATCGGACGGCAGACGCGGCTGCGCGATGGCGACGCGATTTTGCACCTGGACTTGCGCGATATCGAGATTGGTGCCGATGTCGAATGTCACCGAAATCGTGAATCGGCCGTCGCCGGTCGAGTTCGAGGACAGATAAATCATGTTTTCGACGCCGTTGATCTGCTGCTCGATCGGCGTGACGACCGTCGAAGCGACGACGTCAGCGCTGGCCCCGGGATACTGGCCGGACACAGTGATCGTCGGCGGCGCGATTTCCGGATATTGCGCGACCGGCAGGCGTGTGAAGGCCACTCCGCCGACGATCACAAAAATGATCGAGACGACGGAGGCGAAGATCGGCCGGTCGATGAAAAAATGCGACAAACGCATGGGACGGTATCGACCCTACTTCGCGGCCGTGGTGGCTTGCCCGGGCGCGCCTTGTGGTGGAGCGGCACCCTGCTCTTGCGGCGTGACCTTTTGTCCAGGCCGCGCCCGCATCAGCCCGTTTACGATCACGCGGTCGGCGGGGGCGAGCCCGTCCTTGATGACGCGCAGACCGTCCGACGTCGTCTGGCCGAGCGTGACGTATTTGGGAACGACCGTGTTGTCTGCGTTGACGGTGAGCACAAATTTGCGGGCCTGCTCGGTGCCGATCGCGGCATCGGGCAGCAGTAATCCCTCATACGGTGGTGAGCCGGGCACGCGCACCCGACCGAACATGCCAGGCGTGAACAGCCCGCTCGGGTTGTCGAGGACCCCGCGACCGCGGATCGTGCCGGTCGAGCGGTCGATCACGTTGTCGACGAAGTCGAGACGGCCGGAATGCTCGAAATCGTTCTCGTCGATCAATTTCACGGCGATCGGAACGCCATTGCCGCGTCCCTTCGCGGCGTCGACGCCATCGCCCTTGTAAAGCCGATCATAACGAAGGAAAGACGCCTCATCGAACGTGAATTCGAAACGGATCGGATCGTCGGACACGATGGTGGCGAGCAAAGTCGTGCCGCCTGACGTGCCGCCCGTCACGAGATTGCCGGGTGACACGCGGCGGTCCCCAATGTGACCGTTGACCGGCGCGCGCAGCTCCGTAAATTCAAGATCGAGCTCGGCTTGGCGAACTGCAGCCTCGTTGTTGGCCACCGACGCCTGCGAATTGCGAGCGGCCTGCGCGCGTTGCTCGAAGGTCTGGTCGGTAATGGTCTTGTCGCGAACGAGCTGCTGGCCGCGCGCGTAATCGGCTTCGGTGAAAGCGAGGTTGGACTTGGCAGATGCGAGGTTGGCGCGGGCCTGATCGAGCGTATTTTGGAATGGCCGCTTGTCGATAGTGAACAAGAGGTCGCCCTGTTTGACGAGCTGACCGTCGGTGAAGTGAACGCCTTCGAGATAGCCAGAAACGCGCGCGCGCACTTCAACGGAGTCGATCGCGACAAAACGTCCGACGTATTCGTCGTAGTCGATGACTGTGCGTTTGACGGGCTGAGCGACCGTGACAGCCGGCGGCGGCGGACCGCCTTGCGGTTGGCTGCCACCGCACGAAGCAAGCAATGCCGCCGCGGTTACAGCCGTCAGCGCGCGCAGCGCGGCATTTAGGGAAACAAGCTTTGCCATCGTGAAAACCGGAGTGGAAATAACTTTGCTTATCGTTGCAAGCGGCAGTTGTCTACCGCAGCGCACAAGGCAGTCAGGAGGACATGGTTCCGCTGCGGAATGTCCGCAACCACCGGCCGCCAAAAAAAACCAGTATTCCACCGCCGTATACAAATGAGGCAACAATCATGACGGCCACCAATCTCATCACGTCGGCGAATGAATGCCATCCGCTAAACAGATGAGGAACGGCGAGCCGCGCAATCCAAAGCACAACGGCCAGGACGCAGCCTAATACGGCGAGCCGTGCGACGGAGCGCTGCAATCGTTCATCAACTTGCGCATGCCCTGCCCGCCACGCAAACCACGCGACGAGACCGAGATTTATCCAGGCGCCGATGGCCGTCGCAAGCGCCAGGCCGACTTGCGCTAGTGGACCCATCAGCAGGAATTTGAACGCAATATTGACTGCCGCGGCGATCAGCGCCGCTTTGACCGGAGTTGCCGTGTCGCCGCGCGCGAAGAATGTGGCGACCGTGCTGCGGATCAGCACAAATGGCAGAAGGCCGATCGCGTAGGCGACCAAGGTCGACGCTGACGCAACCGCGTCGCTCGCCGTGAATGCGCCGCGCACGAACAGCGCCCGCATGATCAATTCGGGCACGACGAGGAACGCCACGAGGCAAGGGACCGACAGCAGCAACGTAAATTCGATGGCGCGATTCTGTGCATGCGAGGCGCCGTGT
>JAFAQJ010000359.1 GCA_019246455.1 Pseudolabrys sp. | reverse complement strand
ATGTTCTTCGTCGGCAGCCTGTGGCAGGCGCTCGGCGCTGTGGTGTTCTGCTCGACGCTGCTTCCGCTGTTTGTTCTCAAGATCAAGCGCGGCCGCCGCCAGAAGGCGTTCGGCGGCCAGTTCCCCGACGCACTCGACATCATCGTGCGCAGCTTGCGCGCAGGCCACCCGGTGCCGATCGCCATCAGCATGGTGGCCCGCGAGATGGCCGATCCGATCGGCAGCGAGTTCGGCGTGGTCGCGGACGAGATCACCTACGGCGCCGACCTCGAGACCGCGATGCGCAACCTGCATTTCCGGGTCGGTCAGGACGATCTGCCGTTGTTCGTGACGGCGGTTGCGATCCAGGGCTCGACCGGCGGCAATCTCGGCGAAATCCTGCAAAACCTGTCGTCGGTGATCCGCGAGCGCTTCAAGGTCCGGCGCAAGATCCGCGCGCTTGCCGCCGAAGGCCGGCTGTCCGCGCTGATCCTCTCGGCGCTGCCGCTGTGCATCTTCGCCGCCGTGCAAATCCTGACGCCGGGCTTCTATGCCAGCGTGTGGCAAGAGCCGATGACGAAAATCTCGCTAGCGCTTGCCGGCGCCTGGATGGGCGTCGGCAACATCATCATGTACCGCCTAGTGAACTTCAAAGTGTAGAGCATGAGCGCTTTCGCCACTCTGTTCGGCTTTGCCGACCCCGCCAGCGCGATGGCCGGGCTGATGATCTTTCTCGCCGCGGGCACCATGGCGTTTGCGCTGATGATGTTTCTGCGCTCGCGCAGCGCTGTGAAACGCCGCGCCTCGCGCATCAACGAGGAGCCCGCCGCGAATTCCAAACGCGCATTGCGGCACTCGAGCCGGCGAATAGCGCATCGTCTGCTCGAAGCCACGACCAGGCACTACGCCAGTGCCAATTCTGACAATCTCAAGGTGCTGCGCCGCCGCCTGGTGCAGGCTGGGATTTACGATCCGCGGGCAGTCGCGGCGTTCTTCCTAATCCGCACCGCGCTCGCAGTGGCGCTCGGCGGCGCCGTCTTCTTTGTCATGCCGCACGTCTACCCGCTCGGCTCCTCGATGCTCTACCTCGTGATGATCGCCGCCGGCATCGCCGGCTATATCGCCCCGAGCCTTTACCTCGACAAACGCATCGGCCGCCGCAAAGACGAGCATCGCGCTGGCTTTCCGGATTTCATGGATCTGCTGGTGGTCTGCGCCGATGCGGGACTGTCGATCGAGGCGGCGTTCGAACGCATCGCGCGCGAACTCGGCGACAGCTATCCATCGCTGACCTCAAACATCCACATGACCAATCTAGAAATTCGCGCCGGGCGCGCGCTGTCCGACGCGCTCGAGCATTTCTCCGACCGCCTCGCGCTTGAAGAGGCGCGCTCGTTCTCGACCCTCGTCAATCAGTCGCTCGAACTCGGCTCCTCGATCACCGATGCGCTGCGGGTCTATTCCGACGACATGCGCCACAAGCGCCTGTCGCGCGCCGAGGAGAAGGCCTATGCGCTGCCGGCCAAGCTTGCGCTGCCAATGATGGTATGCATCTTCCCGGTGCTGTTCGTCGTCATTCTACTGCCGGTGGCCGTGAAGCTAGCGACCGGGAACTTCTCGCATTGAATAAAACTGCGATGAAATTGCAGAGAAACTAAACGACAAAGTTTAGGACCCTGGCGCTACGCTCGAGCGTCCAAAATAGAAAGATGGCGATGCGTTTGTTGATCCTTCGTTTGCTGTGTCGCGTGGCGTTGTCGGGCGCGCTTTGTACGTCACTTGCCGGTTGCATGACCGCCGGCGATAGGGCGAGCAACGACACGACGACCCCGGCGCTCGCGAGCAACGACAGTGGCAGCGGCGCCTTCGCGTCCGCTACTCAAACCGACGTTGCCGTCGAAGTCGAAGCCCCGCCTCCGCCGCCCACCCTCGGCGACGCCCCCTCGGAAAAACTCATCGGCAACAACGCGAATGACGATCTCAGCCTCGGCAAAAGATATTTCCGCGACGGCGATTATGGCGTCGCCGAAAAGCATTTCCGCCGCGCCGTCGAGTTGCATCCGCTGTCGGCCGAAGGCTGGCTCGGCTTGGCCGCCTGCTATGATCGGCTGCGCCGCTTCGATTTCGCCGACCGCGCCTATGCGCAGGCGATCCGCCTCGCTGGGGTGACCGCTGAGATCCTCAATAACCAGGGCTATTCCTACATGCTGCGCGGCAACTACGCCAAGGCGCGCCTCAAGCTCGACGCCGCCGCGCGGCTCTCGCCCGGCAATCCTTACGTCGCCGCCAACAAGGCGCTGCTTGCCCAAGCCGCCGCGGAAAAGCAGCCGGTGGAGTAGTCAGCTTCTTCGCGCGCCCCTCGGCACCTTCCCCGGCCAGCTGACGATATAATCCTCGAGCTTGTCGTCCGAGATGCCGACTTCCGACACTGTCTCGCGGCCGCGCACCGAGACGCCGGCCGCGTGCACCGTGTCCGCCTCACCCGACACCAAAGGATGCCACCAATAGAGCTCGCGGCCTTCGGCCAGCAATCGATAGGCGCAGGTTGGCGGCAGCCAGACGATCCGGCTGACATTGCGCCAAGACAGTTGCACGCAATCTGGCACACGCGATTTGCGGTGCGCATAGTCCTTGCAGCGGCAGCTTTTGGCGTCGAACAGCTTGCATGCCACGTTGGTGAAAAACGTGTTGCCGGTGTCGATGTCCTCGAGCTTGTTGAGGCAGCAGCGGCCGCAGCCGTCGCACAGGCTCTCCCATTCAGCCTGGGTCATCTCGCCGAGCCGCTTGGTCTTCCAGAACGGCCTTTCGTCCGCCGGTTTCGCGGGCGGAACGACCGGGGTTTTGCGGGAGGTGGCAGG
>JAFAQJ010000336.1 GCA_019246455.1 Pseudolabrys sp. | reverse complement strand
ATTCTTCCCGCTGTGGGCGCTCGCGCGCTACCGCAACTTGACGCATGAGCGCGTTAATCGCGTCGCTTGGGGCATGTAGCTAAGGCGCGGCGGCGTTGAGCCGAGCCTTCTGGCCATTGTCGAGCGATGCGTAGAGCTGATTGAGCGCGATCCGTACCGTCAGCGCTGCGTAATTGAGCGTCGCGAGTTGATCGTCGGCGGCATCAAGCCGCGCCAGCGGTGTCGGCGCGACCGGCTGCATGCATGACGCCATCAGCAGCTTGGCCATGTCGGTTGATGCAGTACGGAGCCCCTCAAGCGCCGGCCGTTGCCGTTCGTTTGGACGCACGCGCTGTTCGATCTCGCGGACCATGCGCTCCGATGCGCCGATATTCGCCGCGCCGCACGCCTGCTGTCGGTTCTGATCCGCGTTGGCGTCAGGCGCGGGAGCTGCTTGCTGTTGTCCCGGATCCGCGTTGGCGTTTGCCGCAGGCGCGGCATCGCTCGCCACGTTGGTCGGTTTAGCGTCGGCGACTAGTGTCTTCACCGGCTCGCGAATGCCGTTGCCGCCGTCACGCACTGCCCACAGTGTGCTGATCAGGCTGTTAAGACGTTCCGGGGCGGTCGACGCTTTTTTACATGCGGCGCCGATATTTTGCGCCGATTGCGCCACCACGGCCTGCAATCGGTTCACGTCTTCAGCTTGCGCTGGGTCGCTCGACTGCTGAAGCCGGTCACTCGGCCAGTTGGCGTCGACTGCGGCGCCGCAACCGTCGCCGTTCAGAGTGTTGCCGGCCGAGCCGGTGGTTTCCGCGCGTTGCCGCCGCGCCAGGATCGTATTGGCGATAACGTCAAAACCGCGATCGCGCACGCGCGGGCCGTAATCGTCAGGCCACAGCGCGAAGCCGACGACGTCTTGATAGGCGGTTGGCCACGCGGCCAAGCTTGCAAAGGTGGATTGCGTGGCAAGGGAAGCCGAATTCGGTTGCGGGGCTGATTGAGCTGCGGCGGAGTCGCGTGTCTGCGGTTGTGGCGCTACGGCCTGCGGTTGCGGCGCGGCTGCACGCGGCGCGACGGCATGCGGCGCCGGCCGGTGATGGCGGTAATGAGGAACGGGGAGGATATGTCCCAGTAAATCCCGGGCGCCGCCAAGGATGCCGCCCAGTTGCGCGTTTGCCGGCCCTGAAGAGCCGAATATCGCCAGTGCAATAACAGCGACGGCGGTCGAGGTGCGCATAGGACCCTCCTGAAAGGGCCGAACGCGAATCGGGCCGGAAAAGTTCCCTCGGACTACTCGGCGGGCTCTGCGACGCGCTTTTGCGCGTCGATTTCTTCGAGTTTCTCGGCGACATGCCGCGAAAACATGAATTGCGCGGGCCGTTGCGCGGACAAGTTGATTTCCGGCGCCATCGCACCTTCGGTCCGAACGCCGCGCATGGCGACGGCGAAGGCCTTCAGCGGGTTGCTGATCGCGTCGTTGACCGCGGATGCCTCGTAGCCGGAATGCACCATGCAGTTGGCGCACTTTTCATAATTGCCGGTGCCGTAGGCGTCCCAGTCGGTGCTTTCCATCAATTCCTTGAAGGTCTTGGCGTAGCCCTCGCCGAGCAAATAGCACGGCCGCTGCCAGCCAAACACAGTGCGCGTCGGGTTGCCCCACGGCGTGCAGTGATAGGTTTGATTGCCGGCGAGGAAGTCGAGGAACAGACTGGACTGGCTGAACGACCAGTTCCGGCCGCCATTGCCGCGCTTGAAGATGTTGCGGAACAGATTCTTGGTGGTGGCGCGGTTGAGGAAGTGCTGCTGGTCCGGCGCGCGCTCATAGGCGTAGCCCGGCGAAACGGTGATGCCGTCGACACCCATCGCCATCACGTCGTCGAAGAAGCGCGCCATGCGCTCGGGATCGGCGGTGTTGAACAGCGTGCAATTGATGTTGCAGCGGAAGCCTTTGGCCTTTGCCGCCTTGATCGCGGCTACCGCGCGATCATAGGTGCCTTCCTGGCACACCGACTTGTCGTGGTCTTCCTTGTTGCCATCGAGATGGACCGACCAGACGAAATAGGGCGAAGGCTCGTAGTCCTTCAGCCGCTTTTCCATCAACAGCGCATTGGTGCAGAGGTAGACGAATTTCTTGCGCGCGATGATGCCGCGTACGATCTGCGGCAACTCCTTGTGCAGCAGCGGTTCGCCGCCGGCGATCGACACGACCGGCGCGCCGCACTCGTCGACGGCCTCGAGCGCATCCTTGACCGAGATGCGCTGGTTGAGGATCGGATCGGGGTAATCGATCTTGCCGCAACCGGCGCAAGCGAGATTGCACCGGAACAACGGCTCCAGCATCAGGACCAGAGGGTAGCGCGCCCGCCCGCTCAGCCTTTGGCGAACGACATAGCTACCGACACGCAGCTTCTGCAGTAGAGGAATGCCCAAGATTACCGTCCTTACTGATCTTGCTCGCCCCCGCGACGTCGAGGAGATCGACCGGCACGCGGAATTCGATGTTCTCATCCTCGCCCGGCAGCGTGAATACCTCGACCGGAGAGGCAAAGCGTCGCAAGGTTGCGACGACGTCCTTTACCATGGTCTCAGGCGCTGACGCACCTGCCGTCAGGCCGACAATGTCCACACCCTCAAGCCATTCGGGCCTGATTTCGCCTCCACTGGCGATGAGGTGCGTCGGTACCCCCGCTTCTTCGCCGATCTCCCGCAACCGGTTCGAATTCGAGCTATTCTTGGCGCCGACGACGAAGATGACGTCGACCAACCGGCTCAATTGCAACAGCGCCGTTTGGCGGTTTTGTGTCGCGTAGCAGATATCCTTGGTCCCAGGTCCCACGACGTCATTAAAGCGGCGATAGAGCGCTTCAATGATGCCGCGCGTATCATCGACGCTGAGCGTCGTCTGGGTCACGTAGGCGATCGGAGTATCGGCCGCCAGCTCGAGCGCCTCGACATCCTCTTCCGATTGTACAAGCAGCACGGGGCCTGGAATTTGTCCGAGCGTGCCGACCACCTCGGGGTGCCCGGCGTGTCCGATTAGCACCACGGTGCGTCCATTGCGAAGATAATGCCGGCCCTGCGCGTGGACCTTCGAAACAAGCGGGCAAGTCGCATTCAGGACGTGCAGATTGCGCGCGGCGGCATCGTTTTCGACGGCCTTGGCCACGCCATGGGCACTGAAGATCGTAATGGCACCGGCCGGTACCTCCGACAGATCTTCCACAAAACGAGCGCCGCGCGCCCGCAGCGCGTCGACCACCCATTTGTTGTGGACGATCTCATGCCGCACGTACACGGGCGGCCCGTATTTATCGAGTGCGCGTTCGACGATCTCGATTGCGCGGACGACGCCCGCGCAAAACCCGCGCGGCTTGGCGAGAATGATCTTCATCGCGGCGTCCCATTGAAGCGCGCGGGACCAGCCCCGCTCTGCCGCCGCCGCGCCACGCGGTCGGCCAGCATCGCGATCTCGGCGGGCTGCAACTCCGGAATTTGACGCATGTCGAATGCGGCCATCGCCTTCGCAACGATTCCGTTGGTGTCGAGTCCGGCTCGCGCGTACATCGCCGCCGGCGTGTCGTGATCGATGAAAACGTCGGGCAGCACCATGCTGCGGACCTGGAAACCGCGTTGCTCCAACAGGCCGCGTTCGGCGAGGAATTGCAGGACGTGCGACCCAAATCCGCCGATCGCGCCTTCTTCGACGGTGATCAGCAGTTGGTGATTGCGGGCCAGTTGTTCGATCAGGTCGGCATCCAAAGGTTTGGCAAAGCGCGCGTCGGCGACAGTGGTCGAGAAGCCTTGCGCCGCCAATTGGTCCGCCGCCTTCATGCATTCGCCGAGGCGAGCGCCCAGCGACAGCAGCGCAATCGTATTGCCTTCGCGCAGGATACGGCCGCGGCCAATCTCGAGCGGCGCGGCAATCTCGGGCATCTCGACGCCGACGCCTTCACCGCGCGGATAACGCAACGCCGACGGACAATCGTCGATCGCGACCTGTGTCGCGACCATGTGCGTCAATTCCGCTTCGTCTGCGGCGGCCATCACCACGAAGCCGGGCAGGCAGCCGAGATAGGCGACGTCAAACGCGCCGGCATGGGTCGGGCCGTCGGCGCCGACTAGGCCCGCGCGG
>JAFAQJ010000312.1 GCA_019246455.1 Pseudolabrys sp. | reverse complement strand
TTGAGCGCCTTGGCGCGCTTGACCTCGTCGGCATCGTCGAAATCGACCATCAGGGTCAGATGGAAATTGCCGTCGCCGACATGGCCGACGATTGGCGCAACGATATGGCTCGCCGCGATATCCTTCTGCGTTTCCACTACGCATTCGGCAAGCCGCGAGATCGGCACACAGACATCGGTTGCGATCATGCGCGAGCCCGGCCGCAGCAGGAAATTCGACATCGCGGCGTCGTGGCGCGCCTGCCATAACTTGCTGCGCTCTTCGGGCTTGGTCGCCCAGGTGAACGGGCCGCCGCCATGCTCGGCTGCGATCTCACCGAACCGCTCGGACTGCTCCTTCACCGACGCGTCGGTGCCGTGGAACTCTACCAACAACATCGGCGTTTCGGGCAGTCCGAGTTTCGAGCCGAGATTAACCGCTTTGACTTGCAGCGCGTCGAGCAATTCAACGCGCGCGATCGGAATGCCGGCCTGGATGGTGCCGATCGCGGTGTTGCAGCACGCTTCGACCGACGGGAACGGGCAGACCCCGGCCGAGATCGCTTCCGGAATGCCGGAGAGTTTCAGCGTCAATTCGGTGATCACGCCAAGCGTACCTTCCGAACCGACGATGAGGCGCGTGAGGTCGTAGCCGGCTGAGGTCTTCTTGGCGCGCCGCGCGGTCTGCATCACTTCGCCGCTCGCCGTGACGACTTTGAGGGCCAGCACATTGTCCTTCATCGTGCCGTAGCGCACGGCGTTCGTGCCCGATGCGCGCGTTGCCGCCATGCCGCCAAGCGAGGCGTCGGCGCCGGGATCAATTGGAAAGAATAGGCCCTGGTCCCGCAGTTGTTCATTGAGCGCTTTGCGGGTGAGCCCCGGTTCGATCACGCAATCGAAATCTTCGGCGTGCACCGCCAGCATCTTGTTCATGTCGCGGAAATCGATCGATACGCCGCCTTGCGGCGCGTTGACGTGGCCCTCGAGCGAGGAACCAACGCCGAACGGGATGATCGGCACGTTGTTGTTGGCGCAGATACGCACGGTTTGCTGCACGTCGGCGGTCGATTGCGGAAACACCACGGCATCGGGCGGCTCGTTGTCGTGCCACGTCAGGGTATTGCCGTGCTGCTGGCGCACCGCTTGCGAGGTGACGACGCGGTTGCCGAATGCCGCGGTGAGTGCGGTGATGGCTTTGGCGATCGCTTTCGCATCGCGCGCGGGAGGGGTTCTGACCGGAACAGTCATGTCGCGCGCAAACTGGCGCCGATGGTCAGCCCCGTCAAGCTGTCGTAGGTTCCTCGTAGCATGCAGAAAGAAATTGAGATTCCCGCCCCTTTTGTATCCTCAGTCATGCCGGTCGAGCCTCAGTGGATCGACTACAACGGCCATCTCAACATGGCCTATTACAATGTGCTGTTCGACCGCGCGGTGGACGAAGTTTACGAGCTACTCGGCATCGGCCCGAGCTATTTAAAGCGCAGCGGCTGCTCGACCATGACCGCCGAAATCCATGTGCGCTATCTGCGCGAGCTTCTGGTCGACGCGCCGACCCGTGTGCGCTTCCAGCTGATCGATTACGACGCGAAGCGCATGCACTACAGCGAGGAACTAATTCACGCCAACGAAGGCTGGATATCGGCCACGTCGGAGAACATGACGCTGCACGTGGATATGAGCGCCAAGAAAGTGGCGCCCTGGCCGCAAGACGTGCTCGCCCGCTTCGCGCGAATGAAAGCAGCGCACTGCAATTTACCCGTACCCGATTGGGTGGGCCGGAAAATTGGGATGCCTTCGCGGCGATAATGGCTCAATACCGAATTCCGATCCGTAAGATTTGAGACGAAACCGCCGGATTCGGGAAATTTCGATGCAAATCTACAGTGAGACAATGGCGATCACCTCAAGCTTTCGAGGTTGCCATGGACGAACGGCGTCAGACTGGACGGCACCGGCTGCTGAAAGGCGGGAAGATCATCTTCAACGACAGGCGATCCGTGATCGATTGCCTCGTCCGGAATTTTTCCGATCAGGGCGTATGCCTCCATGTCAACAGTGCAGCAAACGTGCCTCGCGAATTCGAACTAGCGATCGACGGCACCGAGAAAAGCCACCGATGTCACGTGCGATGGGCCACGCGGGACCGCATCGGCGCTCAATTCGCTGACGCCGTTGCGTATGAAGCCGATCAACCGTCAAGCGGCCCATCCGCCGAGATGCCTGAAATTCAGTCGCGCGGCGACTTTTTCCGCGGCGAATTGCTGACGTTACGCGCCGCTCTCGACGAGATTCACGTCGGGATCGTGCTGTTAGATAGCGAGACACGCGCGCAATTCATGAATCGCGCGTTTCGCCGCATGTGGCGCCTTTCAGATGAAGTCGCGGATAGCAAGCCGCCTTTTGTCGCGCTCATGTATCATGGTCGCGATACCCGCGCTTATGCGGTACCCGCAGAGCAACTCGATGCTTACGTCGCCGACCGGGTCGCCCTCGTTAAGGCTGGGGACACCAAGCCTCTCGATCTGCGCTTAGCGAACGGCGAAGTCATTCGAGTCGAATGTGCTGTGTTGCCGAGCGGCGGGCGCCTGCTCAGCTATACTTTTATAACTGATATCGTCGGG
>JAFAQJ010000270.1 GCA_019246455.1 Pseudolabrys sp. | reverse complement strand
CGCGAGGTCCAGGCGCCGGAGCGGTTCACCGCGACCGTCGACGTCTCGGAACATCCGGATGCGTGGTTCGATGTGATCGATCCGAACCGCGACAAGTCGAAGGGCAAGCCGCACTACGACCTGATGTGGGACATCCGCTTCAGGGAGCTTCCCGGTGGCAAGACCACCGTCACGATCCGCTCGCTGTTCCCCGGCGAGTACATCCGCGATCGGTTCATGAAGACCGGCATGGCCGACGGCTGGAGCCAAAGCCTGGAGAAGCTCGACGCGCTGCTGGAGGAGGTCGCGGCCTAGCCGTTGCGGCGCTGGCCGCGCAAGGTCGGCAGGCCGATACCGGTGGCGTCGAAGCCGCCGTCGACCGCGATTTCCTGTCCGGTGATGTAGCTCGCCTGCTCGCTGCACAGGAAATAGATCGCATTGGCAAGCTCAGTCTCGAGCCCGTAACGGTTGAGCGGCACGTGGTCGTGATAGTCGGCGCGGATTTCCGGCGTGTGCACGGCTTTCGCCATCGCGGTGTCGACCGGCCCCGGGGCGACCGCATTGACCCGGATACCGAGCGACGCAAGCTCGATTGCCTGCTGTTGCGTGAGATGTGCGAGCGCCGCCTTGCTGGTGCCGTAGGCCGTGCGCAGCGTCGAGGCGCGCAAACCGGAAATCGACGTGATGTTGACGACTGCGCCGCCGCCGGTCTCGCGCATCAGCGGCACCGCGGCCTGCGTGCACAAGAAGGCGCCGGTGAGGTTGACGGCGAGGACTCGTGACCAGTCCTCGTAGGTTAGGTCCACGATCGGCTTAAAGATCGCGATGCCGGCGTTATTGACCAGCGCATCGAGCCGCCCGAATTTCTGACGGAGTGTCGCAAATGCCGCGGGCACCCCGACGCGGTCCGCTATATCGCAGGTGATCGCGAGCGTCGTCTCGGGTGCGTTAAGCGCTGCGCAGGTCTTCGTGAGATTGTCGCCGTCGATGTCGAGTAGCGTGACCCGCCAGCCTTCGGCGAGGAAGCGTTTCGCCGCGGCGAGCCCAATGCCACGCGCCGCGCCCGTCACCATCGCTACCTTGTGCTGTGCCCCCGGCATGCCGGCGCTTTATCGCCGGTTTTCCGCCCCGGCGGAAGCGCCTCGCGCAGAATAAAGGCCCGCGTGACGCGGGCCTTCATGTTCCTGGTTGCAGTGCCGCGGTCTAGCTGTGCCAGAACAGCGCCAGCAAAATGATGATCGGCAGCGGCACGCCGAGCAGCCAGAGCAGAACGCCGCGTCCAAATCCCATGGTCGCCTCCACGTTTCTTATCGATCCTGTCAACGCAGGCGCGCCTTGGCCGTTCCCTCGCGCAGGGTTAAAAGGCGCGCGGACTTACTGGGGGAAGATAATGCCTTCGCGAAACGCCGCGCCTGTCGTCACCGAGATGACTGTCGTCCCGGTTGCCGGGCAGGACAGCATGCTGCTCAATCTCAGCGGTGCGCACGGCCCATTCTTCACCCGCAATATCCTCATCCTGAAGGACAATGCAGGCCGCGTCGGCGCCGGCGAAGTGCCGGGCGGCGAAAAAATCCGCCAGACTCTGGAGGACGCACGGCCGCTCGTGGTGGGCCAATCGATCGCCAACTATCGCGGCATCCTCAATTCCATCCAGACCGCGTTCGCCGACCGCGATTCCGGCGGTCGCGGCCTGCAGACGTTCGACCTGCGGGTGATGATCCACGCGTTGACCGCGGTCGAAGCTGCGCTGCTCGATCTGTTCGGCCAGTTCGTCGAACTGCCGGTCGCGGCACTGCTCGGCGAA
The DNA here is from genome assembly GCA_019246455.1 of Pseudolabrys sp. GTDB lineage: Bacteria > Pseudomonadota > Alphaproteobacteria > Rhizobiales > Xanthobacteraceae > Pseudolabrys. The sequence goes on along the minus strand of JAFAQJ010000270.1, from coordinate 19,944 downwards.
GGCCAGCAGCGCGACAAGGTCCAGTTCCTCGGCTACCTGTTCTTTGTCGGCGACCGCAAGAAGACGAATCTCGACTATCGTCACGATCAAAAGGGCGACGACTGGATCAGGCTGCGCGACGAGGTGGCGATGACGCCGGCCTCCGTCGTGCGGCTCGCCGAGGCGGCGCAGGCGCGCTACGGCTTCGACGACTTCAAGCTCAAAGGGGGCGTGCTGCGCGGCGACGATGAGATCGAAGCTGTCACCGCGCTCGCCAAACGCTTCCCGCAGGCGCGGGTCACGCTCGATCCGAACGGCGGCTGGCTCCTCGAAGATGCGATCCGCCTGTGCAAGGGCAAGGGCGATGTCCTTGCCTATGCCGAGGATCCTTGCGGCGCCGAGCGCGGCCTAACCGGCCGTGCGGTGATGGCTGCGTTCCGCAAAGCCACCGGCCTGCCGACCGCGACCAACATGGTCGCAACCGATTGGCCGCAATTCGTCGACGCTCTGAAATTACAGGCGGTCGATATCCCGTTGGCCGATCCGCACTTTTGGACCATGCACGGCGCAGTGCGCGTCGCGCAAACCTGCCGCGACTGGGGCCTCACTTGGGGTTCGCACTCCAACAATCACTTCGACATTTCGCTGGCGATGGTGACCCACACCGCCGCCGCGGCGCCGGGCAAGGTAACGGCTGTCGATACCCACTGGATCTGGCAGGACGGCCAGCGTCTCACTAAAGAGCCGTTCAAGATCGTAAAGGGCCTGATCGACGTGCCAAAGCGCGGCGGTCTTGGGATCGACATCGATATGACCGAGATCGAGAAGGCGTATGCCCTTTATAAAAAACACGGCCTCGGCGCGCGCGATGACGCTGCCGCGATGCAGTTCCTCATCCCCGGCTGGAAATTCGACCCAAAGAAGCCAGCACTGGTGCGCTGATTATTGTGCGCTGATGCCGGCTTCCTTAATGATCGGCCACCACTTGTCCATTTCCTGTTTCTGGAATTGGGCAAGGCCGGCCGGCGTCTGAAGGTTGTTCGGCGCGATGTCGAGGCCGAGGTCGGTGAATTTCTTGACCACTCCCGGATCGGCCAGCGCTTCTTTCATCGCCTTGTTGAGCTTGTCGATCGCCGGCTGCGGCGTGTTCTTCGGCGCGTAGAAACCGAACCAGCCGGACATATAGAGCCCTTTGACGCCGGTCTCGTCCGCGGTCGGAATGTCCGGCATCGAGGTCGAGCGCTGCGGCGACAGGTTGGCCAGCGCCCGCACCGTACCGGCCCTGATCTGCGGCAAAGCGACCGCGCCTTGCACGACCAGCAAATCGACCGTGCCGGAGATCAGATCGGTCATCGCTGGGCCAGCACCCTTGTAGGGAATGAAAGTGACTTTCTGCTTGGTCAAATTCTCAAACAGCACGCCACTGACATTGGCTGCGGCGTTCTGGTTGACGAAATTGATCTTGCCCGGATTGGCCTTCATCCATTCGACCAGTTCGCCGATGGTCTGGGCAGGAAGATTCTTCTTGGCGATCATCAGTTGGGGATTGGTCGTGATCAGCCCGATCGGCGCAAAGTCCTTTTCCAGATCGTAGTCGAGCTTAAAGATAATCGAGCCGACATGCGTATCCCATTGCCCGATGTCGATCGTGTAGCCGTCAGGCCTGGCGCGCGACAGCCGTCCCACGGCGATCGAGCCGCCGGCGCCGCCGACATTTTCGACCACGACCGGCTGACCGAGTGGCGCGCTCATGCGGTCTGCCATCACGCGCGCGGCAAAATCGGTCGAGCCGCCGGGCGGGAACGGCACGATCAGCGTGATCGGGCGATTGGGGAAATCCTGCGCCTGCGCGGCCGATATTGTGGCCAGCATAGCCGCCGCGGCGAATAACTTTCGCATTTTTTGCCCCCTGCGTTTCCCTGATCCGGCGTCTTGGCGCGCCGTTGCTGGCGCTATGATAGGACGCGGCCTGCGCGGCCGGGAAGGGGTCGGCGGTGGCAGGTCGTTCATTCGCCGCTAGCAGGGATACCGGGCGATGGCGGTTGCTGTTTGGGTTTGACGTCGCCCGAGGAACGCTCGACCGTGCCCTTGTTGGTCGGCATTTCTTCACCGCGCTCGTTCTGAACGATGTCTTTGTCGCCGCGTGGCTTGGCGTCGTCCGCCGGCGGCCGTGTTTGCGTGTTCATGCTGGCCTCCATTTGGGTTGCCAACGGCGGCGGTGCCCGTGCGTTCCCCACAGCGCACAGCGTTGCAAGGGGGCCGCCGAAGCACGAATCGTGCACGCGGGGGGCAATCGGGGCGATGTTGGCCGCGGTCGGCGATTCGGGCGGGTGGCTTAACCGCCATTCTCCGAAAACGTCTCACGGAACGGGTGCGCGGGATAGACGCCGAGGATTTTCATCTCCTTGGAGAAAAAGCCGAGCTCCTCGAGCGCCAGCACCAGCGAGCGATCGTCGGGGTGGCCTTCGACGTCGGCATAGAATTGCGTGGCGAAAAAATTGCCGCCGACCATGTAACTCTCGAGCTTCGTCATATTGACGCCGTTGGTCGCGAAGCCGCCGAGCGCCTTGTAGAGCGCAGCCGGCAGGTTGCGCACCTGGAACACGAAGGTCGTAATGATCTTGCCGGTGCCATGCTTGGCCCACTTTTTCTCCTTCGACAGCACGACGAAGCGCGTGGTCGAATGGCTCTCGTCCTCGACATTTTCTTTCAAAATGTCGAGTCCGTAGATTTCGGCCGCGAGCCGCGAGGCGATCGCCGCGCGGCTGATGTCCTTAGCTTCCGCGACCTCGCGGGCGGAACCAGCGGTATCGGCGGCGACAATCGGCTTTAATTTGAGTTCGCGGATCGTGCCGCGGCATTGGCCAAGTGCCATCACATGGCTCTCGACACTTTTAATTGTTTTCAGGCTTGCCCCCTTGGGCGCCATCAGCTGGTTACGGATCGGGAGGAACCACTCCGCGATGATGTGTAGCTTCGAGGTCGGCATCAGGTGGTGGATGTCGGCGACGCGCCCGGCGATCGAATTCTCGATCGGAATCATGCCAAAGTCGGCGTCGCCGCCGGTGATGGCGGCGAAACAGTCCTCGAAAGTCGGCGCCGGCACCGGTTCGTGGTCCGGATAGGCCTCTCGGCAGGCGATGTGCGAGTTCGCCCCCGGTTCGCCCTGGAAGATGATCTTTTTCTTGGCCATTTACGTGCGGGTCCCGCCCTTTCGGCGAGTGCGTAGCGCGCCGCGGCGGGAACGGTCAACGTGGGAGCAAACGGCCAATGTTTTCAGGGCAACTCGGGTGTTTTCGGAGAACGCTCAACGTCTTTCGTCACGAGACAGCACTTGATGCGTTTTCCAGACGATGGCGACAATGATGAAGACACAAGCGACGTACATGGCAGATCCCCCTTAAGTGTGAACGGCACAATTCGAACGCACGGCCCCATATGCCGTTCCCGCCTACGCTTAACGATCGTTACCGAAGCGCTGCGCTGGTCGCAGAAAGTCGGGCCGCAGCGGCCTGTGAACTGCGCGTCATCAGTAAGGAAAAAGATACGCATGCGACTTGTCGTATCTCTGTGCCGCGGCAGGTAATGTCGATATGGTTCTCACCGGAGGTCACGATCGTGAAGATGTTCGAGGAAGGCGAGGTTCACGCAGACCTGGACGCGCGCCTAGTCGCGGCCGGGATCGACCCCACCGACACAACCGTGCGAGCCGTCAAGCGGATCGTCAGCACCTACTTCGCCGAGCGCACCGCTGATGTGCTGTCGAAGGTCAATGAGGCGCTCAAGACGTTCGGCAACGGCGCGCAATAATGTGTTGATCGCCACAGGTTGGATTACCACACGACCTTCCGTGCTATCTCCAGATCCTCCGGCGTATCGACGCCAAGGGGGGAGCTTTTGACGATCATCACGTCGATGCGCATGCCGGCGTCCATCGCGCGCAGTTGTTCGAGCTTCTCGCGCTGCTCGTCGATCGATGGCGGCAGGTGCACGAATTTTTCGAGCGCCGCGCGCGTATAGGCATAAAGCCCGATATGATGGTAGTGCGGGCCCGTGCCGGTCGCGTCGGCGCGGGTGAAGCGCGTGGCGCGCAGTCGGTTCGGAGCGACCGCTTTGCCCTCGACCTTCACCACGTTCGGATTGGTTCGCTCTTCAGCTACCGTGATCTCGGCGGCGAGGGTGGCGATATCGACCTCGGGGTCGGCAAGAGGAACGAGCGCGGCGCGAATGTCATGCGGCGCAATCTGCGGCAAATCGCCCTGCACATTGACGATGGTGGTGAAGCGGCGTTCGGGATCGATCTCGGTCAGCGCCTCGTAGATGCGATCGGAGCCCGACGCATGGTCCGAGCGCGTCATCACCGCGCGACCACCGGCCTTTTCGACCGCAGCCTGCACCGGCTCGGAATCGGTAGCGACCACCACCTCGCCGAGCGCAGCTTCCTGCGCGCGGCGCACGACGTGAACGATCATCGGAACGCCGTTGATATCGATGAGCGGCTTACCGGGGAGGCGCGTTGCGGCCATGCGGGCCGGGATCAGAATGATCGTCGAGCGAACCGGCATGTCTGACCAAGCAATCCCGTGGTCGGCACCGGCAATCGCCGACGTATCGATCATGGCGCCGATGTATCGCGTGTTCGCGTTTCATAACGGGTTGCCTTGGGGCGGGCAAACCGGTATCTCGGAGTCGTCTTCCGCCGGGCGTTCCGCCGTTTTTTTTTCGCGAGCCGCACATCGATGAACTCCTTTGAACTCAATAAGATAATGGGCGCGGTGCTGGGCACCTGCTTGATCCTGCTCGCGCTCAACATCACCGCCGGCGCACTGTTTTCGCCGGAAAAGCCTGCGAAGCCCGGATACAACATCGCGGTCAAGGAAACGCACGAGGGTGGCGGCAGCGCCGCTGGTCCGGCCGAGCCCTCTAAACCGATTGAGGAATTGCTCGCGAGCGCGTCGGCCGAAAAGGGTCAGGCGACCGCCAAGCAGTGCCAGGCCTGCCACACCTTCGAGAAGGGCGGCCCCAACCGTGTCGGTCCGAATTTGTACGGCATCGTCGGCGAGGAGCGCGGCAAGGACCGTGGCGGTTTCAACTTCTCGGCGGCCATGAAGTCCAAAGGTGGCGAGTGGAGCTACCAAGAGCTCGACAAATTCCTCACCAATCCGCGCAACTACATCCCCGGCACCAACATGACATTCGCCGGCCTGTCGCGCGATACCCAGCGCGCCGACGTGATTGCGTACCTTCGTACACTGTCAGACAGCCCAAAGCCGCTGCCGACCGCGAAGAAGTAGGCATCGTTCCCACAATAGTGAGGCTGATTACCGCAGATATGCGGTAGTTCGGGGAATGCGACCGAAAATCGGACATAATCGGCGATAAACCCTGTTTGCTCACACAAGGGACATCGCGTGCGTCCTAACCGCCGGCAAATCCTTGCGACCTCTGGCGCTGCGCTCGCCGCGCCGGCTTTCCGTTTCGTTCCGGCATTGGCGCAAGAACAGAAATGGCAGCACGGTCTGTCGCTGTTCGGCGAGCTGAAATATCCCGCGAACTTCAAGAATTTCGACTACGTCAATCCGTCGGCGCCGAAAGGCGGCGCAGTCCGTCAGATCGCGTTCGGCACGTTCGACAATTTCAATCTAGTCGTGGCCGGCGTGAAAGGCAGCCTGGCCAGCGGCCTTGAACTCGTCGCTCAAACGCTGATGGCGCCGGCGCTCGACGAAGTGTCGACTGAATACGGCCTGATTGCCGAAGCGGTGAGCTATCCGCCGGATTATTCGTCGGTCGTGTATCGGTTACGGGCGAATGCGCGCTGGCAGGATGGAAAGCCCATCACGGCTGACGACGTGATTTTTTCGCTAGGTGTCATCAAAGCCAACAGCCCGCAGCTTGGCGCCTACTATCGACATGTCGTGAAAGCGGAAAAAACGGGCGAACGCGACGTCACTTTCACATTCGATGGCCCAGGCAACCGCGAATTGCCGCAGATCGTTGGCCAGCTTTACGTCTTGCCGAAACATTGGTGGGAAGGCTCGGACAAGAACGGAAAGAAGCGCGACGTCACGGCGACTACGCTCGAGCCGCCGCTCGGTTCGGGACCCTACCGCATCAAGGATTTCGCTCCCGGGCGCTCGATTGTCTACGAGCGTATCAAGGAGCACTGGTCCGCGAGCCTTCCAGTCAATATCGGGCACTATAATTTCGACGAGCTACGGTTTGAATATTTCCGGGATTCCACCGTGGCGCTCGAAGCCTTCAAAGGCGATCAGGTCGATTGGCGTACCGAGAACAGCGCAAAGAACTGGGCCACCGCCTACGACTTCCCGGCGGTGAAAGACCAGCGGGTCGTTCTGGAGGAGTTTCCGATTCGCAATTTCGGCGTGATGCAGGCTTTTGCCTTCAATATTCGCCGCAACAAATTCAAGGATGCACGCGTACGCCGGGCTTTCAATTACGCGTTCGATTTCGAGGAGATGAACAAGCAAATCTTCTTCGGCCAATACAAACGCATCGCCAGCTATTTTGAAGGCACCGAACTCGCGTCGTCTGGTGTTCCGCAGGGTAAGGAGCTCGAAATCCTCGAAACCGTGCGTGATAAAGTGCCAGCCGAGGTTTTCACGACCGTATATAGCAATCCGGTGAATGGCAGCCCTGAGAACGTCCGGACGAATCTGCGTGAAGCGCTAAGGCTTCTGAAGGAAGCCGGCTATGAAGTTCGCAACACCAAGCTTGTTGACGTGAAAACCGGCGAACAACTGAGCGCAGAGTTTTTGGTCGACGATCCGACAATCGAACGCTTCGTGTTGTTCTATAAACCATCGCTGGAACGTCTTGGGGTTGCCGTCAATGTCCGCACAGTCGATGACGCGCAATACCAAAATCGCCTGCGCAGCTGGGATTTCGACATCATTGTCGGGAATTGGGGCGAGTCGCTATCGCCAGGCAACGAACAACGCGGCTTCTGGAGCTCGCAAGCGGCAGATCAACCGGGCTCCCGAAACCTGGTAGGCATCAAGAATCCGGCAGTTGACACGTTGATCGATCGCGTCATCTTCACCAAGGATCGGGATGAACTGGTCGCGGCGACACAAGCGCTCGATCGCGTGCTGCTGTGGAATTTCTATGTCGTGCCGCAGTGGACGTACGGCAAGGTGCGCACTGCGCGTTGGGATCGCTTCGGCCGGCCCGATACGATGCCGAAATACGGCACTTCCGCGTTTCCGACGATCTGGTGGTGGGACGCACAGAAAGCCACGAAGGCGTCGCGCGCCTGATGGCACGGGTCACCCGACGCAATGTTCTCGTTCTAAGCGGTTGTGCCGCAGTAGCGGGCATGCTGAGCCGCTCAGCGACAGCCCAGGCTGCCGAACGTCACGGCATCTCGGCGTTTGGCGACCTCGGTTATCCGGCCGACTTCAAAAACTTCTCCTACGCCAATCCGGCGGCGCCGAAAGGCGGCATCTACTCCGAGGTCGTCACAAGCCGTGGTTTCAACGGCTCATTTCAGACGTTCAATTCGCTCAACGCCTACATCTTCAAAGGTGAGGGCGCGCTCGGCATGGAGCGGACCTTCGCCAGCTTGATGACGGCGGCCCAGGACGAGCCCGACGCGATGTACGGCCTGATCGCGCAGTCTGTCATGGTGTCTGAAGATGGGTTGACCTATCGCTACAAATTGCGACCCGAAGCGAAATTCCACGATGGCAGCCAACTGACAGCCAAGGATGTCGTGTGGTCGCTGAACATTCTCAAGGAGAAGGGCCACCCGATCATCACGCAACTGCTGCGTGACTTCAGAGGCGCGGAAGCCGAAGGCGACGGCACGGTTAGCGTGCATTTCGCTGTAAATCGCGCGCGTGACGTGCCGCTGTTCGTCGCAGGCTTACCGATCTTCTCGAGTGCCTACTACACAAAGCGCCCGTTTGACGAATCGACGCTTGATATTCCGCTTGGCTGCGGTCCCTACAAAGTCGGTCGCTTCGAGTCCAACCGTTTTATTGAATTCGATCGTGTGAAAGATTGGTGGGGCACGACGCTTCCTGTTGCACGCGGCCAGAATAACTTCGATACGATCCGCTACGAATATTTCCGCGACCGCGATGTTGGCTTCGAAGCCTTTACCGCGAAAGCCTATTTGATCCGCGAGGAATTTACCTCGCGCACTTGGGCGACCCGGTACGATTTTCCCGCGATCAAAGACGGCCGCGTCAAGCAGGAAGTGCTTCCAGATGAAACGCCGTCGGGCGCGCAGGGCTGGTTCATCAATACGCGGCGTAAGCAGTTTCAAAATCGATTGGTTCGCGAGGCGCTAATCGACGCCTTCGACTTTGAATGGACTAACAAAACTATCATGTATGGGTCTTATGACCGCACGCAGTCGGTATTTCAGAATTCAGAGATGATGGCGAAAGGTCCGCCCGACGCGGCGGAGCGTGCATTGCTCGAGCGCTTCCGCGGAAAAGTTTCAGACGAAGTTTTTGGTGAACCCTATGTTCCGCCGGTGACAGACGGCTCAGGCCAAGACCGCCGATGGTTACGTGAAGCTTCGCAGCTTCTGCAAAAAGCCGGTTTCCTCGTCAAAGACGGCAAGCGGATCGCGCCAGACGGCACTCCCGTGAAAATCGAATTCCTGCTCGACGAAAGCGGGCTGCAGCCGCATCACGGCCCGTATATAAAAAATCTCGCGACGCTTGGCATTGAAGCGACGCTGCGCCTCGTCGATCCTGTGCAATATCGCAAGCGCGTCGACGATTTCGACTTCGACATCACGGTCGAGCGCATGAGCTTTTCTAATACGCCCGGTGACTCGCTTCGCAGTTACTTTTCCTCGCAAGCTGCGAACACCAAGGGCACGCAGAATCTCGCGGGCATCTCCGATTCGGTGATTGACGAATTGATTGGATTGATCATCGCGGCCAAGACCCGCCCCGAATTGACGATCGCGTGCCGCGCGCTCGACCGAGTGATCCGGGCCGGGCAGTATTGGATACCGCACTGGCACAAAGCTTCGCATTGGATGGCGTATTGGGATGTGTTCTCCCACCCGGCAAAGCCCCCGAAATATGGGCGCGGCGCCCCCGAAACCTGGTGGTATGAGGCCGGCAAGGCAACAAAGCTCGACCGCGCAGGTTAAAGTCCTCGCATGACCGCTTACATAGTCCGCCGCGTCCTTTTCATGATCCCAACCCTGCTCGGCATCATGTTGGTGTCGTTCGTAGTGGTGCAGTTCGCGCCAGGCGGGCCGGTCGAACGCGTTATCGCGCAGCTTTCAGGTTCGGATACCGGAGCGACATCGCGGATTTCTGGAGGCGGCGGCGATTTCGCCAACCGCGGTCTGGCGCAAAGTGGCGCGCAAATAGACGCGGTGTCGTCGAAATATCGGGGCGCGCAGGGCCTCGATCCTGAATTCATCAAAAAGCTCGAAGCCCAATTCGGCTTCGACAAGCCAGCCTACGAGCGCTTCGGCATCATGCTGTGGAATTACGCGCGCTTCGATTTTGGCAAAAGTTATTTCCGCGACGTCAGCGTGCTCCAACTCATCAAGGAGAAACTGCCGGTATCGATGTCGCTCGGCATCTGGATGACACTGCTCACGTATCTCATTTCGATCCCGCTCGGCATCAAGAAGGCGGTCGACGACGGCTCCGCGTTCGACACCTGGACGTCCGGCATCATCATCATCGGCTACGCTATTCCTGGTTTCCTGTTCGCAATCCTCCTCATCATTCTTTTCGCCGGCGGTTCGTTCTTCGATATTTTCCCGCTGCGCGGGCTGACGTCGGACAATTGGTCCGCTTTGCCGTGGTGGCACAAGATTCTCGACTACTTCTGGCATCTGGTGCTGCCGATCACGTCGATGGCGATCTCGGCTTTCGCCACCATGACACTGCTCACCAAGAATTCGTTTTTGGAAGAAATCCGCAAGCAATACGTGCTGACGGCGCGGGCCAAGGGGTGCAACCGGACTCAGGTGCTTTACGGCCATATTTTCCGTAACGCGATGCTCATCGTCATCGCCGGATTTCCATCGGCCTTTATCGGCGCATTCTTTGGCGGCTCGTTGCTGATCGAGACGATCTTCTCGCTCGACGGGTTAGGTCTCTTGAGCTTCGAGAGCGTCCTGAACCGCGACTACCCGGTCGTGTTCGCCAACCTCTACATCTTTTCGCTGATGGGGCTCGTCATCAATCTCATCTCCGACCTGACTTACACCTGGATCGATCCGCGCATCGACTTCGAGACGCGGGAGGTCTGAGTTGGACGCGCGTCAATCCTCGCCGCCGGAACTGCACCAGCCGCCATCACCGATGGGCGCCAGCGTGCCGCCGACGCAAAAGCGCATCACGCTGTCGCCCGTCAATCTTCGACGTTGGCAGAACTTCAAGGCTAATCGGCGTGGCTATTGGTCGTTGTGGCTCTTCCTTGTTCTTTTTTTCATCTCGCTGTTCGCTGAGTTCATCGCCAACGACAAGCCGTTCCTCGTGAAATATGACAGCCATTATTATTCGCCGGCACTGTTTACCTACCCGGAGACCACGTTCGGCGGCGATTTCGAGACGGCGGCCGACTACCGCGACCCGTATCTGCAGAACAAGATCGTCGAGAAGGGCGGCTACATGCTGTGGCCGGTCATTCGCTATTCCTATGATACGCACAATCTGGATTTGCCGACGCCGGCGCCGTCAAAGCCGACTTGGCTGCTCACCGAAAAGGAGTGCAAGCCGGTCGTCGAGCGCAAGCATCTCAAGGGGTGCCGAGATCTCGAATACAACTGGCTCGGTACTGACGATCAGGGTCGCGATCTAGTCGCGCGGCTGATCTACGGGTTTCGCATTTCAGTGTTGTTCGGCCTGATTTTAACGGTCGTGTCGTCGGTGATCGGGGTCGCGGCGGGCGCGGTGCAAGGCTATTTTGGTGGCTGGACCGATCTGTTGTTCCAGCGGTTCATCGAGATCTGGAGCTCCATTCCCGAGCTTTATCTACTGCTCATCATCTCGTCGGTGCTGGTGCCCGGCTTTTTCGTGCTGCTCGGCATTTTGCTGCTGTTCTCCTGGCTGCGGCTGGTTGGGCTGGTGCGCGCCGAATTCCTGCGCGGCCGCAACCTCGAATACATTCAGGCGGCCCGCGCGCTCGGCGTGACGAACATCGTCATCATGTTCCGGCATCTGTTGCCGAATGCGATGGTGGCGACACTGACGTTCCTGCCGTTCATTCTCTCGACCTCGGTCATGACGCTGACCGCGCTCGACTTTCTCGGCTTTGGTCTGCCACCGGGCTCGCCGTCGCTCGGTGAAATGCTGTCGCAAGGCAAGGCCAATGTGCAGGCTCCATGGCTTGGTCTTACGGGATTCTTCGCTGTCGCGATCATGCTGTCGCTTTTGATCTTCATCGGCGAGGCTGTACGTGATGCCTTCGACCCACGGAAAATGTTCCGATGAGCGGCCCCGAACCATTGCTCGACGTTCGTGACCTGTCGGTCGCATTTAGCGCCGGCGGCAGGCAGGCGCTGGCGGTCGACAAGGTGTCGTTCTCGGTCGGCAAAGGCGAGATTGTCGCGCTGGTCGGCGAGTCCGGGTCGGGCAAATCGGTGACGGCGCTGTCGGTGATGAAGCTGCTGCCTTACCCTTCGGCCAGCCATCCGAGCGGGCAAATCATTTTCAAGGGCCGGGATTTGTTAGGCGCCAGCGAGCGCGAACTGCGTGGGGTGCGTGGCGATAACATCACGATGGTGTTTCAGGAGCCAATGACGTCGCTCAACCCCCTGCACACGATCGAGAAGCAGATCGCCGAAATCATCCAGCTGCACAACCCGACCTCGAACGATGCCACGCGCAAACGCATCATCGAGCTGCTCACGCAGGTCGGCATTCCCGAACCGATGTCGCGGCTTGAGAGCTATCCGCACCAGATGTCGGGCGGCCAGCGCCAGCGCGTGATGATCGCGATGGCACTGGCCAACGAGCCTGATCTGCTGATCGCTGACGAACCGACCACGGCGCTCGATGTCACGGTGCAGGCACAGATTCTCAAGCTGCTCAAGGAGCAACAACAGCGCCTCGGCATGGCGGTGCTATTCATCACTCACGATCTAAGCATTGTGCGCAAACTCGCCGACAAGGTTTGCGTCATGCAGCACGGCAAGATCGTCGAACAGGGGCCGGTTGAGCGCGTTTTCGCCGCACCGGGCCATCCCTACACCAAGGCACTTTTGGCCGCGGAGCCCAAGCCCGATCCGGCGCCGCCACGCCCGGATGCGGAGGAAGTCGTACGCGCAAATGATCTTAAGGTCTGGTTTCCGATCAGGCGTGGCGTGTTACGCAAGACCGTTGGCCACATCAAGGCCGTCGATGGTGTTTCGGTGTCGCTGCGCAAGGGCGAAACACTCGGCGTGGTCGGCGAATCCGGCTCGGGAAAAACTACGCTGGGGCTCGCGCTGTTGCGCCTGATTTCTTCTGATGGACCGATCGTTTTTCTCGGCAAGTCTATTCAAGGGCTCAAATTCAAAGAGATGTGGCCGATCCGCCGCGACATGCAGATCGTCTTTCAGGACCCCTACGGATCTTTATCGCCGCGCATGTCGGTCGCCGACATCATTGCCGAAGGTCTGCAAGTGCATACCCCTAAACTGACGCGCGAGGAACGCGATGCGCGCGTCGTTCGCGCATTGAAGGATGTCGGCCTCGATCCCGAAACCCGCCATCGCTATCCACACGAATTCTCCGGCGGGCAGCGCCAGCGCGTCGCCTTAGCGCGCGCCGTGGTGCTGGAGCCGACGTTCGTGGTGCTCGATGAGCCGACCTCGGCGCTCGACATGCTGTTCCAGTCGCAGATGGTCGATCTGCTGCGCGACCTGCAGAAACGGCGCGATCTCACGTACATGTTTATCTCGCACGACCTACGCGTGGTCGCAGCGCTGGCGAGCCGTCTTCTCGTTTTGCGCAACGGTAAGGTCGTCGAGGAGGGCGCCGCGGCGGAATTGTTCAAGGCGCCGAAGACCGATTACACCCGCGCGCTGTTCGCCGCCGCCTTCAAGCTCGAAACCGCGCCGGCGGGAGTCGTGTCGCAATGAAGCGCGTCGTTCTATCGCTCGTTCTGTCGCTTGTGTTTAGTGGCGCTTTTGCCGCGGGCCAGTTTGGCACCGCGCAATATCCGATCCGCATGGAAGATGGCGATGAAGTCACGAACTTCGCGTTGAGCGCCGAACTCAACGCCGCGCTTGGCAAACTTACCGGTCAGGTGCCGGTTGGCAATCTCAACGGCGACGTCACCGTCTATCAATTCTATGATCTCAATTGCCCCTATTGCCGCGAGGCCGCCGCCGACGTTGACGATCTGATCAAGGCCGACAAAAAACTCAAGCTGGTGTTCGTGCCGTACGCGGTGTTGTCCGTTCAGTCCGTGCAGGGCGCGCTGATCGAGATTGGTGCGTCTAAAGTCGCGACACCCGAGCAATTCTTTGATTTCCACCGTCGCATCTATATGGCGCGGGGGACGATCGACGGCCCGAAGACACTACAAGCGGCAAAGGAAGCCGGGCTTGACGCCAACAAAGTTGCTGCGCTGGGTAACACGCAGGACGGTCTGGATACGCTGCGCGCCAATGCCGACTTTGGCTCGAAGGCAAAGCTGATGGCGACACCAGCCTATGTCATCAATGGCGTGGCCATCCTTGGACATCCAGGCTTGAAAACATTGCAGAAAATTGTCGCCGCGGTGCGCGCCTGCGGCAAGGTGGTATGCGTCTAGGGACGCCGGACGCTCGTGACGTCGCTGCCCGTCGCTTTGATCCGCGTGATCGCTGCTTCCGCCGGCTCGCTCACCACCATCATGTGATGCGCGTTCGCGTGGATCAGCGTTTCCTTGTCGCGCACAATTGCGACGTGGCCTTTCCAGAACACGAGATCGCCGCGGCGCAGCTCGCCTAAGCTCGATGGGTGGCCCAGCGCGAATTCCTGCATGTCGCTGTCACGTGGACAGAAAACGCCAGCTGTTTGAAGCGCGATCTGCACCAGTCCCGAGCAATCAATTCCGTCACCCGTCTTGCCGCCCCAGAGATAAGGTGCGCCGGTCAGCCGCTCCGCTACGGCAACAAAATCTGGCTCCTTCGCCGAGACCGGCGACAGATGCCGCACCGGAATGAAATGGCCGGCATTGGTCTGCGCAAACCGATCGTCTTGCCGGGCCGCGATAATCCGGGCACCGAGCGGGAGCGCAATCGCCGGCGGCATTTTGATGTCGGGGCCAGGAAAACCAAATGTCAGCCGCGCCGTCACCTTATGCGTGGGTGACGGGCCGATGCGGCCGAGTGCGTTGGCGGACAGCCAACCGACATAATTGTCGCTCTGCGATTGGCCCCATGCCCAGCCCTCGCTATTGATCTCATAGATGATGAAACGTTCACCGTAGAGCGCCTGCGTATCGAGACGCGCGTCGTGACTCGGCTCGCGGCGGACGGCCGCGTAAGGCTCAACGATCTGATGCAACGTGCCTTCAACGAAGCGCCTGGCCTCGACCTGACCTTGCAAGTGCTTGGCCGCGAGATCGGGTCGGAACGCATTGACCCGCGGATCAAGGGCGACCATCAGGCCTTGGCTCCATAGCGCTTCATCAGCAGCCCGTAGAGCGCGCGAGCTGATTGGCACTCGCCACCCTCCGGGCGTCCCGGCTTGGCGGACGGCGTCCAGGCGAAAATGTCGAGGTGCAACCAGGATTTGGCGCGGCCAACAAATTTGCGCAGGAACAGCGCGGCGGTAATGGCCCCGCCCTGGTTGCTGCCACCGACATTATTAGTGTCGGCAACTTTCGATTCCAGCATCTGCTCGTAAGGTTGCCACAACGGCAGTCGCCACACCGCGTCGCTTTCAGATTCCCCGGTACGAGTGAAGTCGTCCGCGAGCGCGTCGTCGTCCGTGAAGAAGGGTGCAACATCCGGGCCGAGCGCGACGCGTGCCGCGCCGGTCAACGTCGCGAAATCGATGATGAGGTCGGGCCCTTCTTCATCGGCCAGCGTCAAGGCGTCGGCCAAGATGAGGCGACCCTCGGCGTCAGTGTTGCCGATCTCGACGGTGATCCCTTTGCGCGAACGGAAGATATCGCGCGGCCGGTAGCTCGTGCCGGAAACCGAATTCTCCACCGCCGGAATGAGAACGCGCAGACGGATCTTTGTCTTGGCGCTCATCAGCATGTGCGCCAGTGCCAGCGCGGTGGCCGCGCCGCCCATATCCTTCTTCATGTTGAGCATGGCGCTATCGGGCTTGATATCGAGACCGCCGCTATCGAAGCACACGCCTTTGCCGACTAATGTCACTTTCGGGTCCGCTTCGTTGCCCCACGTGAAGTCGACCAAGCGCGGCGCGCGTTGCGAGCCCATGCCGACGGCATTGATCAAGGGGAAATCCGTCGCCAGCGCGTCGCCTGAGATCGTGCGGAATTTCGCACCGTGTTGCCCGGCGACCTGCTTTGCCGCGCTCTCGAGCTCGGCGGGTCCCATGTCGTTCGACGGCGTATTGATCAGATCGCGCGCGAGCGTCACTGCTTCCACGATGCGTGTCATCTCGCCGTGATCGACATCTTGCGGCAATGCGAGCCGCACACCCGCATCCCTAGTCTTGCGATAGCGGCCGAACTGATACGTGCCGAGCGCGAGGGCGAGCGCCGCGAGACGGGCGTCGTGCGGTGCATTGGCGAAACGGTAGGTGCCGGAGGGGAGAATGCCGGCGAGTTTTCCCGGCAGGAAAGCGTTCTTGACCGGCGCGTCCGCCACTTCGATGCCGAAGAGGACCGCTGCTAGCTTTCCATCTGCTGCGGGAAGAAGGAGGTGCTGGCCGGATTTGCCTTCAAAGCCCGCGGCCTTGGCATAGATCTGCTCGCGTGCTCCGAGCCTTGAAACGACGTCGTTGAGGCTGCCGACGCTAACAAACCAGATCGGGACCGCCTGCGGGTCCGCAGTGACGAAGATCGATGGCATTGGGCCTTGTACCCCCGAAAAGCGCGACAGTTTAGAGGTTAACCAGTCGTTAGGGTTAACCTTTTATTGCTGGCGGGTCGCTGGATGAACCCGCACGTGCCGCTCCGCGCCTCCCGTCTTCTTACTTCGGTCTCGGTCGCCGCGATCCTCGCATTGTCGACGGGTGGATGCGCGACGACAGGCAGCGGCGATACCACCGGATCGATCGGAGCGCCATCGTCGCCGCGAACCGACGGCGAATGGCGGCAGTCGGCCGAAACGTGGGGCGAACGCTATCGCGCCAACAAGTCGGACCCGGAAGCGGCGATCAAGTTCGCCCAGGCCTTGCGCGCCACTGGCCAGCGCGCGCAAGCCGTCGCCGTGCTGGAGCAGGCCACGATGGCGAACACCTCCAACCAGAAATTGCTGGGCGCTTATGGTCGCGCCCTTGCCGACGTCGGCAATTACGGTCAGGCGCTCGAAGTGTTGGGCCGCGCCCACACACCAGACAATCCGGATTGGCGCATTCTGAACGTGCAGGGCGCAGTCCTCGATCAACTCGGCCGCCACACCGAGGCGCGCCGCTATTATGCAAGCGCACTGAAAATCGTACCGAATGAGCCGTCAGTTTTATCCAACCTCGGTCTGTCTTATGCGCTCAACAAGGAATTGCCGCGCGCCGAAACAATTCTACGCCGCGCGGTCGCTCAGCCTGGCGCTGAGCCGAAAGTGAAGCAGAACCTCGCGCTTGTGGTCGGCTTGCAGGGCCGTTTCGCCGAAGCCGAGGGCATCGTGAAGGCCGACCTGCCGCCCGATGAAGCGGCGGCCAACGTCGCGTATCTGCGCCAGCTCCTCGCCCAACAGCAAAGTGGCGAATGGAAGAAATTTAATCGCGCCGCGCAGCCCGCCGAGAATGCTTCGCCGTCGCGCAAGGTTGGCGACAGCGGCTACTGAATTCCCATCACTTTGATGGCCGCCGGGCCGAGAATGACGATAAAGAGCACCGGCAAGAAGAACAGGATCATCGGCACTGTAAGCTTCGGCGGCAAGCCTGCCGCCTTCTTTTCCGCTTCGGTCATGCGCATGTCGCGGTTTTCCTGAGCCATCACGCGCAACGTGTTGCCAAGCGGCGTCCCATAGCGTTCGGCCTGCTGCAGTGCCATGCATACCGCTTTGACACCATCGAGATCGGTGCGTTTAGCGAGGTTGTCATAAGCTTGCCGGCGGTCCGGCAAATAGGACAGTTCGGCCGTGGTGAGCGTGAGTTCTTCCGCCAGCGCTACGGATTGGCTGCCGACCTGCTCGGATACTTTCTTGAACGCGGCCTCGATCGACATGCCGGATTCGACGCAGATCAATAGCAAGTCGAGCGTGTCAGGAAAGGCCCGCTTGATCGAGAGCTGGCGCTTCGCGATGCGGTTCTTCAGGAACATGTAAGGTACGTGCATGCCGAGATAGGCCGCGACAATGCAGGTAGCGATCTTGATAGTCAGCGGTTGATCCCATTCCAAGACTACGAAGATGTAGAACGCGGCAGCAATCAAGCTCGCGACTGGCGTCACCATGCGGAAAAACAAGTAACTGACGTAAGGGGCCTGACCGCGGTAACCGGCTTGCACAAGTTTTTCTCGTGCGGCTTCCTGCCCAACCCATTTGCTCAAGTTGAACTGGTCGACCACGGTCTGGATGTATTGCTTCGGCGACTGCCGCAGCGAGATCTTCTCCCCGCGCGCCATGCGCTCGCGCTCGCGCGCCCGCATTTTCTCGCGTTCGACTGCAACCGCTTTCATGCGCTTGTCGAGCGAATTGCCCGACAACAGCGGCATGGTAAGGGTGAGCACAGTGGCGCAGGCCGCGATGGCAGCAAACACCATCGTCAGCGTTCGGACATTGATGGCATCGATCAGAAGGTCGAGCATGACGTCGCCATCAGAAATCGAAATTGATCATCTTGCGCATCACCATGATGCCGCAGAACATCCAGAACGCCGAGCCAGCCAGCATCAGCCGACCAAGCGGTTCGGTCCACAGCAGCGAGATGTATTGCGGCGAGGTGATGTAAACGAGCAGCATCACGCAGATCGGTAGGGCGCCGATGATTGCAGCGGATGCTTTGGCCTCCATCGACATCGCCTGAATCTTGCCCTTCATCTTTTTGCGATCACGCAAGACGCGCGACAGGTTACCGAGCGCCTCGGCGAGGTTGCCGCCGGCTTTCTGCTGGATCGAGATGACGATGCCGAAGAAGTTCGCCTCCGGAACGGGCATGCTTTCGTAGAGCTTCCCGACCGCTTCGCCGAGCGGCATGCCGATCGCCTGGGTCTCCACGATGGCGCGGAATTGCGACTTAACCGGCTCCGGGGATTCGGTCGTGATCATCTTGAGGCAGTCCATCAGGGGCAAACCGGCCTTCACGCCGCGCACGATGATGTCGACGGCATCCGGAAAGGTGTTGAGGAATTTCGTCTCGCGCCGCTTCTTGAGAAACTTCAGCAGCCACATCGGTACGCCGAATGCGCCGGCAAAGCCGGCGGCGATTGCCGGCAAGATGCCGACGTCCATCAGCATGACGATCAGGAAAAGCACAAGGCCGATGATCCCCGATGTCACGAAGTAGCGGTTCTTTGACCAATCGAGCCCAGCCTGCGACAGCTTCACCGATAAAGGCACGCGCTTCTGTTTCTTGTGACGTTCCTCGAGCTCTTTGAGCGTGGTTTCAACGGAGTCGCGCCGCGTTTTCTGGCTGTTGCGGGTGGTGCGTACCGTCGCCGTCTCAGTCTTGGCGACACTCGCCATACGCTGTTCGGCTTTCTTCTCGCCGGACAGGATCGGATAGATAAAGACGTAGGCTACGCCACCGACCGCCAGGGAGGCGAGTGCGAAAACCGCGAGCGTTTCCATGTCAGGCCTTCAGTTCGGAGCTGGCGGCTTCCGCCGCGTCGAGCGCCGCGGCAAGCCGCTGCTCCTCGCCATAATAACGAGCGCGGTCCCAGAACCGCGGCCGGCCGATGCCGGTGGAGCGGTGGCGGCCGATCAGGTTGCCCTGCGCGTCTTCGCCGACAATATCGTAAACGAACAGATCCTGCGTGATGATGACGTCACCTTCCATGCCCATCACTTCGGTGATGTGAGTGATGCGGCGTGAGCCGTCGCGCAGGCGCGCCGCCTGGACGACGACATCGACCGACGCGACGACCATTTCGCGGATCGTCCGCGACGGCAGCGAGAAGCCGCCCATGGTGATCATGGATTCGAGACGTGACAGCGCCACGCGCGGCGAGTTGGCATGCAGCGTGCCCATAGAGCCGTCGTGGCCGGTGTTCATGGCCTGCAACAGGTCGAAGGCTTCGGGTCCGCGGACTTCGCCGACGATGATGCGCTCCGGGCGCATACGCAGGCAGTTTTTGACGAGGTCGCGCATCGTGACCTGGCCTTCGCCCTCAAGGTTGGGCGGACGGGTTTCGAGACGTACCACGTGCGGCTGCTGCAGCTGCAATTCGGCGGCGTCTTCGCAAGTAATGATGCGCTCGTCGTTGTCGATAAACTGCGTCAAGCAGTTCAGCAGCGTCGTTTTACCGGAACCGGTGCCACCGGAAATCAACGTATTGACGCGCGAGCGGCCGATAATGCGCAGAATTTCGGCGCCTTGCGGCGTAATGGTGGCGTATTTGACGAGCTGATCGAGCGTCAGCTTGTCCTTTTTGAATTTGCGAATGGTGAGCGCCGGGCCGTCGATGGCGAGCGGCGGCACGATGGCGTTGACGCGTGAGCCGTCCGGCAAGCGCGCGTCGCAGATCGGTGAGGCTTCGTCGACGCGGCGGCCGATCTGGCTGACGATGCGCTGGCAGATGTTCAATAGCTGCTGGTTGTCGCGAAACCGGATTCCGGTCTTCTGAATCTTGCCTTTGACTTCGATGTAAACGGTGCCCGAGCCGTTCACCATGATGTCGGCGATATCATCGCGAGCGAGCAGCGGCTCGAGCGGTCCAAAGCCGAGAACGTCGTTGCAGATGTCG
>JAFAQJ010000461.1 GCA_019246455.1 Pseudolabrys sp. | reverse complement strand
ATCGACACGCTGCCGGTCGTCGCGGGCCAGACGCCGCCGCAGATCGCGCAACGCGCGCTGCAAGCGGCCCGCCTCGGCGGCTACGACATCGTGCTGCTCGACACCGCTGGCCGCACCACGCTCGACGACGAGATGATGAACGAGGCGGCCGAGATCAAGCGGGTCGCCAATCCGCACGAAGTGCTGCTGGTCGCCGACGCGCTGACCGGCCAGGACGCCGTCAATCTGGCGCGTTCGTTCAACGAGCGCGTCGGGCTGACCGGCATCGTCCTGACCCGCGTCGACGGCGATGGCCGCGGTGGCGCGGCGCTGTCGATGCGCGCCGTCACCGGCAAGCCGATCAAGCTGATCGGCACCGGCGAAAAGCTCGATGCGCTTGAGGAGTTCGATCCGGCGCGCATCGCCGGCCGCATCCTCGGCATGGGGGACATCGTCTCGCTGGTCGAGAAGGCTGCCGCCAATATCGATGCCGAGAAAGCCGCCCGCGCCGCCGAAAAGATGCGCAAGGGTCAGTTCGACCTGAGCGACCTCAAGGAGCAATTGGGGCAGATGCAGGCGATGGGCGGCCTCGGCGGCCTAATGAGCATGATGCCCGGCGTCGCCAAGATGAAGAACCAGCTCGCCAATGCGGGCATGGATGACTCATTGCTCAAGCGCCAGATCGCGATCATTGACTCGATGACGCCGCAGGAGCGCAAGAATCCCGATGTCCTCAAAGCCTCGCGCAAGAAGCGAATTGCCACCGGCTCCGGCACCACGCCAGAAGCCATCAACAAGCTCCTGAAAATGCACCGCGGCATGGCCGACATGATGAAGGCGATGGGCGGCGCCAAGCGCGGCCCGATGGCCGGCCTCGCCAATATGATGGGCTTCGGCGGCGGAATGCCTTCGCAGGAAGAAATGCAAAAGCTCGCCGAGCAAGCGCAGAAGTCGGGTCTCCCCGGCGGAGGCGGCTTGCCGAAGCTGCCGCCGAATTTCCCAGGTGCGCCCAGTCTGCCGGGCCTCGGCGGAAAATTTCCAGGATTGCCGGGAGGACTCCCTCCCGGTCTCGGAAAGAAAAAGTAATCAACCCAACGAATTTGATTGAGAAAGGAAAACTGCAATGTCTCTCGTGATCCGTATGGCCCGCGCCGGAACGAAAAAACGGCCGGTCTATCACATCGTCGTTGCCGACAAGCGTGCGCCGCGCGACGGCCGCTTCATCGAGCGGCTCGGCCACTTCAACCCGCTGCTGCCGAAGGACAAGACGGATCGTCTGGTCTGGAATCTCGAAAAGGTGCAGGCTTGGATGAAGAAGGGCGCGCAACCGTCCGATCGCGTGCTGCGTTTCCTCGACGCCGCCGGCGTCGCCAAGCGTCCGAAGCGCAACAATCCCGAGAAGGCGATCCCGCGCAAGGAACGCAAGGCCAAGGCCGAAGCCGAAAAGGCCGCGGCGGGCGCAGCGCCTGCCGGGGGCGCTGCTCCGGCGACGGGCGGCGACAAGAAGCCTGCCGAGAAGCCGGCTGAAGCCGCGCCGGCGAGCTGATAACGCTTCGCCGTGGCTGCCCGCGTCTGCGTCGCTAGGATCGGCGCGCCGCACGGTGTGCGCGGCGAGGTGAAGCTGTGGCCATTCACCGAACAACCGATGGCGGTCGCCGAGTATGGGCCGCTGCAATCGGAGGATGGCAAGCGAACGTTCGAGATCGAAGCAGTGCGCGCGGCCAAGGATCATCTAGTCGCGCGCTTCAAGGGTGTCGCGGATCGCGACGCCGCCGAGAAGCTGACCAACATCGATCTCTACGTTCCGCGCGACCGGCTTCCGAAGATCGAGGACGCCGGCACGTATTATCACTCAGACCTGATCGGCCTCGACGCCGTCGACAGAGCCGGCGCGCAGATCGGGACGGTGCACGCGCTGCATAATTTCGGTGCCGGCGACATCATCGAGATCATGCCGCTCGGCGTCGGCAATCCGGTGATGTTCCCGTTCGACGAGAATACCGTGCCGGAGATCGACCTCGACAAGAAGCAGATTGTGGTCGTGCCACCCGCGGTGAGCGAAGTTCGCGGCGAGGCCGATGATGAAGACCGGGACGACTGACATGTGGCGGGCGAGCGTCCTCACGATTTTCCCGGAGATGTTTCCAGGCCCGCTCGGCGCAAGTCTCGCGGGCAAGGCGCTGGCATCGAAGCTGTGGTCGCTCGATGCGATCGACATTCGCGATTTCGCGACCGACAAGCATCGCACCGTCGACGATACGCCCGCGGGCGGCGGCCCCGGTATGGTGATGAAACCGGACGTCCTGGCGCGGGCGCTCGATAGTGTTCCGGCCGATGGCCGCCCGCGCCTCCTGATGAGCGCACGCGGCACACCGCTAACGCAGCCCCGGGTGCGGGAACTTGCCGGGGGCCCTGGCGCCATCATCCTGTGCGGGCGGTTCGAGGGTGTCGACGAGCGCGTGATCGAGGCCCGTCAGCTCGAGGAGATTTCGCTCGGCGATTTTGTCCTGTCCGGCGGCGAGCCTGCGGCGATGGCGCTGATCGATGCCTGCGTGCGGCTCATCCCCGGCGTCATGGGCAAGGAAGCCTCGGGCGCGGAGGAGAGTTTCTCGGACGGTCTCTTGGAGTACCCGCAATACACCCGCCCGGCCGAATTCGAGGGCCGGCCGATCCCGGAGGTTCTGACCTCGGGCGACCACGCCAAGGTGAGCCAATGGCGGATGGAACGGTCCAAGGCGTTGACCCGCGAACGCCGTCCGGACGTCTGGGCGGCCTATTGCGACAAAACCGGCCAAAAACCGCCTTTGCCGGAGGGGTGACAAGCGCAACCGCTTGATATACAAGCCCGCCCAACCCATTCAGCCATAATGTTCCGCGCGCCGGACGATTGGCGCCGCCGCTGGAGATTTCGCTATGAACCTCATTGCCCAGCTCGAAAAAGAGCAGATGGACAAGCTGTCCAAAGGCAAGACGATCCCGGACTTCGAGCCTGGCGATACGGTGCTGGTCAACGTCAAGGTCGTCGAAGGCGAGCGCACCCGTATTCAGGGCTATGAAGGCGTGTGCATCGGCCGCTCCGGCTCGGGGCTCAATGAGAGCTTCACCGTGCGTAAGATCTCATATGGCGAAGGCGTTGAGCGCGTGTTCCCGCTTTACTCACCGATGATCGACTCGATCCAGGTGCTGCGCCACGGCAAGGTGCGCCGCGCGAAACTTTACTACCTGCGCAACCTGCGCGGTAAGTCGGCGCGCATCAGCGAACGTGAAGGTTTCGCGGCCGAAGACGCCGCCGCTGCTGCGGCCGCTCACGATACCAAGCTCAAGGTCGAGGGCGAGGCTGCACCGGCTGAAAAGAAGGCCGCCGCGCCGAAAAAGGAAAAGGCTGCCGCTCCCAAGAAAGAAACGCCGGCCAAGAAAGAAGCCGCCAAGAAATAAGCGACGGCGCATCTCTGCGATGCATCGAGGGGCCTGTGTGGCCCCTTTTTGCTGCTCGCTCGACCGGCTATATAGATTTCTATGACTTCCAAGGTTCAGCGCATAGTGCTCGGGGATCACAAACGGCTGCCGGGCCGTTTTTTCGGCCGGCTCGCCGCCGTGCAGATGGGCCTGTGAGCGCTTTCCTTTGCGCTCCGCTCTTCACGCTGAACCATACGAGTGACAGTCATGAAACCACGCACGCTCTACGACAAAATTTGGGACGACCACGTCGTCGACGAACAACCGGATGGCACCTGCCTGCTCTACATCGATCGCCACCTCGTCCATGAGGTAACGTCGCCGCAAGCCTTCGAGGGCCTGCGCGAGGCCGGTCGCAAAGTGCACGCGCCCGAGAAGACGCTCGCCGTTGTCGATCACAATGTGCCGACCACGGACCGCAAGCTGCCGAATCCCGATCCGGAGTCGGCCGAGCAGATCGCGACGATGGCAAAGAATGTCAAAGATTTCGGCATTCAGTATTTCGACGAGTTCGACCGCCGCCAGGGCATCGTCCACATCATCGGCCCCGAGCAGGGCTTCACCCTGCCCGGCACCACGATCGTGTGCGGTGACAGCCACACGGCGACTCACGGCGCATTCGGCGCGCTCGCTTACGGCATCGGCACGTCGGAAGTCGAGCATGTGCTGGCGACGCAAACGCTGATCCAGACGAAGTCAAAGAACATGCGCGCGGTGGTCGACGGCAAGTTGCCGGCCGGCGTCACCGCCAAGGACATCATCCTGGCCATCATCGGCGAAATCGGCACCGCCGGCGGCACCGGCTACGCGTTGGAATATGCCGGCGAAGCGATCCGCGCGCTGACCATGGAAGGTCGCATGACGGTCTGCAACATGTCGGTCGAAGGCGGCGCCAAAGCCGGTTTCATCGCCGCCGACGAAAAGGCCTTTGAGTATCTCAAAGGCCGCCCGATGACCCCAAAAGGTGCGCAATGGGACGCGGCGATGAAATACTGGGAAACGCTGCACTCCGACGACGGCGCACGTTTCGATCGCGAGATTAAGCTCGACGCGGCAAAACTGCCGCCGATCGTGACGTGGGGCACCAGCCCAGAGCAGGTTGCCTCGATCACCGGCCGCGTGCCGGTGCCGTCGGAAATTGCCGATGAAAAGAAACGCGCCGCCGCCGAACGCTCGCTCGACTACATGGGCCTTAAGGGTGGCGAGAAAATAACCGACATTAAGCTCGACCGGGTTTTTATCGGCTCATGCACCAACGCGCGCATCGAGGACTTGCGCGAAGTCGCACGCGTCGCGCAGGGCAAGACGGTTAGCGCGAGCGTCAATGCGATGATCGTGCCCGGCTCCGGTCTCGTGAAGGAGCAGGCCGAGGCCGAAGGTCTGGACAAGATCTTCAAGGCTGCAGGCTTCGACTGGCGCGAGCCGGGTTGTTCGATGTGCCTCGCGATGAATCCCGACAAGCTCAAGCCGGGCGAGCGTTGCGCCTCGACCTCGAACCGTAACTTCGAAGGCCGGCAAGGCTACAAGGGCCGCACGCACCTCGTATCGCCGGCCATGGCAGCGGCGGCGGCGATCGCCGGCCACTTCGTCGACGTGCGCGACTGGCACTGAACAAGATCGCAACCCGAAGACAAAAGGCCCGCCAAACCGGCGGGCCTTCATTTTCCGATTGAGGCCTCGCGTTATTCCCACCAGCAGCGCTCGCGCGGCACAATCACCGTGCCGCTGACGCGATATTCTTTCTCAAGCCAGGCCGTGCACTGACGCTGGGCATTGGGGCCGAGTTGGCGGCGCTGCGGATAGATCGTAATGCGGGTGCGGCGCTGCGGCGTGACATCGCTGTCGTCACGCATCGTCTGCGCAAACGATGGCGCGGCGGCCGCAAGAAACGCTGCGCCAAGCGTGGCCAACATCACAGTACGAAATGACAGCATCGATCTATCCCCGCTCGATATTAGTGGAAGAGATGCGTCGGGGTGTAGCGCGGCGGCTCGGAATAGCGGCGTGGTTCGGCGTAGCGGCGCTGAGCTGAGAAGGTGTGGCTCGTCGTCGAAGAATACGATGCGCTGGCGTAATGGGGGCGACTGCCGCCCTCGTAGACATTCGTCACCTTCGGCGCGAACCAGAAGGCGGGCGGCGGGATGTGGCATTTATCGACGGCAGACGCCGAGCCCGACAGGAGGGCAAACGTCCCGAGCGCTAGCCAGAAAGATAAAATTTTACGCATTTACAATCCCTTACGCCTGTTAACCATCTTCGACCTGTCGTCGTTTCCCGTCAAGCTTGGCGCATCAGCCGCCCTTCCCTACAACGCGACGATGACTGGCAAAGCCGCAGATTCCCCTGCAGTGGCCTCGCTCACGGCACCTTCGCTTGCCGAAATGGAGGCACTGGCCGCCACTGCCTATGCCCGGCTGCCTGACAAATTCCGGGCGCTGTGCGACGGGCTGGTGATCCGCGTCGACGATTTCCCGACCGAGGAAGTGCTCGACCACATGCAGGCGCAGAGCGAATTCGATCTGCTCGGTCTGTTCCAGGGCGTGGGCCTGCCCTTCCAGAGCGCCGATACGGTCACCGGGCAGATGCCGAACATGATCTGGCTCTATCGGCGGCCGATCCTCGACTACTGGGCCGAGCACGAGGAAACCCTGGGCGACATCATCACCCACGTGCTGGTGCACGAGATCGGCCACCATTTCGGGCTGTCGGATGAAGACATGCGAGCGATTGAGGAGGGCGCGGAGAAGGACGACGCGGCCGGCCTGCGATCATGACTTCGCGGCCCAAGGTCGTCATTTGCGGCGCCGGCATCGCCGGGGTCGCCGCTGCATACTCGCTGATGACCACCTTCGGTGTCGAAGACATCACCGTCGTCGACCAAGGCCATCCGCTGTCCCTGACGTCTGACAAATCGACCGAAGCCTATCGCAATTGGTGGCCCGGCCCGGACTGGGAGATGACCGCCTTCATGGACCGCAGCCTCGATCTGATCGAGGACATCGCGCGCGCCACGAACAATCGTATCAATCTCAACCGTCGTGGTTACGTCTTTGCCACCGCCGATTCATCGAAGATCGATTTTTTGCAGACGATGTCGAAGACCGCCGAAGCGCGAGGCGCCGGCGCCGCGCGCTTTCACGACACGGCGAACAGCGTCTATATGCCGTCACCCGAACACGGCTTCAACTTTGAACTTACAGGCGCGGATATCATCACCGATCGCAGCCTAATCCGCCGGCATTTTCCCTATTTGTCGCCGGAAACGGTCGCACTGGCTCACGTCCGAAGGGCGGGCTGGTTCAGTGCGCAACAGCTTGGCGCCGCGATGTATGAAACCGTTCGCGCGCGTGGCGCCACGGTCGCGCGCGGCGAAGTCATAGGCTTTCGCATGCGAGCCAATCGGGTCGACACCGTCGACGTCGCCATGTCGAATGGGCGTCGTTCCTTCGATGCGACCCATGTCGTTCTGGCTGGCGGGCCCTTCCAAAACAAGCTCACCTCGCTGCTCGACGTGGCGCTGCCGATCACCGCGGAACGACACCGCAAGGTCAGTTTCCAGGACACGCTCAGTGCGATGCCGCGGTCCGCGCCGATGATGATCTGGCTCGACGAACAATACCTGCCGTTCAGCGACGACGAGCGCGCCGCGATGGCGGACGACCCCGAGTTCGCGCATTTCCTCGGGAAGTTTCCGGCTGGGGTTCATGGACGGCCGGACGGCGCTTACGCAGCCCTTGTGTTATTCAATCATCACGGCGACGCCGTCGAGCCGACCTTTCCGTTGCCCGAGGAACCGCATTACGCCGAGATTGCGTTGCGCGGCATGGCCACGATGGTTCCGGCCCTGCGCGTCTACAACGGCCGGCCCTCTCGGCCATACGTCGACGGCGGCTATTACATGCGAACGAGGGAGAACCGGCCATTGATCGGCCCGTCGGGGCCGGAAGGCGTGTTCGTGTCCTGCGCCTATTCAGGCTTTGGCATCATGGCGTCGGCCGCAGCCGGGGAGCTGGTCGCGAGCCACCTCATGGAGGCGCCACTGCCCCGCTACGCGCCGGCCTTTCTACCCTCGCGCTACCAAGATCCTCGTTACTGCTCCGCGCTGGACGCATGGGGGGACGGCGGACAGCTTTGAGCGCTTGACCGGCGCCTGAACCGCGTTCAATGGTGAGGCGACATTGAGGTCAGATATGGACAAATTCACTCAGCTCGAGGGCGTTGCTGCGCCGATCCGGATTCTCAATGTCGACACCGACATGATCATCCCGAAGCAGTACCTCAAGACCATTAAGCGCACCGGGCTGGGCAAGGGCCTGTTCTCCGAGCAGCGCTACAAGGACGATGGCAGCGAGAATCCCGAGTTTGTGCTCAACAAGCCGGCCTATCGCAACGCCAAGATTCTGGTCGCCGCCGACAATTTCGGGTGCGGCTCCTCGCGCGAACATGCGCCATGGGCGCTCAAGGATTTCGGCATCCGCTGCGTGATCTCGACGTCGTTCGGCGATATTTTTTACAACAACTGCTTCAAGAACGGCGTGCTGCCGATTCGCGTCTCGCCGGAAGATCTCGAAAAGCTGTTCGACGACGCCGACCGCGGCTCGAATGCGACGCTGTCGATCGATCTCGAGAAACAGGAAATTCATGGGCCCGATGGCGGCACCATCAAGTTCGAGATCGACGAGCATCGCAAGCATTGCATGCTCAACGGCCTCGACGACATCGGCCTGACCAAGCAGAAGCAGAAAAAGATCGATAGCTACGAGCAGAAAGCCGCGGCGGCACGGCCTTGGGCTTAAGCGCGGCGCCGGCGTCTGGTCGTCGACGGCGACGAAATCGCTCCGCATACTGCGGCTCCTAATGACAGGCCGCAGGCGATGAACATCACCACGCGCGTGCCATCACCGAGCGACGCCCGCAATATCTCTTGCGCGGCGTGGCGCTCGTCGTCTTGCAATTTGTTCAGCGAGCCGGCATCCGAAAAATGGCCACGGGCTTCCACGAGCGCGACCCTGACGGCCGGCGATGATGATTGCGGCAGCCGCGCATCGATCCCGTTGTTGTAAGCGGCGACGCCCGCGGCGCCGAGCAATGCCACGGCGAGAAGCCGCGCCACTGATGCGACCGCGTTGTTGACGCCCGAAGCGACGCCGACCTGGCGCTTCGGCGCCGCGTTGATGACGGCCGTCGTCAGCGGCGCGACCGCGATCGTCATGCCGAGGCCGATTACCGACACCGGGAGCAGGAAACCCAGCGCGTAAGAATCGCTCGTCCGCGAGAAAGCCAGCAAGACGTACCCCGCAGCGGTGATGATTGGACCCACAATTAGCGGCGGCCGGGCGCCGAAACGGTCCAGCAACCCGCCGGACCAGCGTGACAGCGCTGCCATGATGACAGTGAACGGCACGAATACCGCGCCCGCTTGGGCCGCAGCATAACCATGCGCAACGATGAGATCGAACGGTAGAAAAAACATCGCGCCGCCAAGGGCCGCATACAGCAGCAGGGTCAACAGATTGATGCCGCTGAAAGCGTGCGATCGGAATAGGCCGAGTGGCATCATCGGCGCCGCGCTTTTCCACTCGACCCATACAAAAACGATAAGCAGCAAAATGCCGCCGGCCATCGCACCGCTGACCCAAAGGCTGCGCCAGCCGAGCGTTGTCGAGGCGATCAGCGCAAAAACGGCACCGCCGAGCCCAGCAAAGGCCAGCAGGGCGCCCAGCCAATCCAGAGAGGACGGCGCGCTTTTATTGCGGCTCTCGGGCATGTGCGTGTTGGCGAGCCACAATGCAGGTAACGCCAGCGCCGGATTGATCAAGAAAATCCAGTGCCAACTTGCATGGTCGACGAGAAAGCCGCCGAGAATCGGTCCGACCGCCGCTGATAGCGCAGAGGCAGCAGCCCAGGTGCCGATCGCTTTGCCACGTTCTTTCTCCTTAAACGTCGCGCCGATAATGGCGAGCGAACTGGGCACCAACAGCGCGGCTCCGATCCCCTGGATCGCCCGGAATACAATCAACTGGACAGAGCTTTGCGACAGCCCGCACGCCGCCGATGCGAGTGCAAACAAAGCCAGCCCCATGACGAATATCAGCCTGCGGCCATAGCGATCCCCGGCTGCGCCTCCAACCAGCATCAGCGCCGACAACGACAATTGGTAAGCGTTCACAACCCACTGCACCGCCGCAGCGTCGGTGCCGAGGCTGGCTTCAATCGCGGGCTGGGCCACGCCCACCACCGAGCCGTCGATGAAGGCGATGCTCGAACCAAGGATCGTGACGACCAGCGTCCAGTTCTTCGCGCTGATCGAGTGCCGGATGCGACAGGCCACCGAATGAATCCTCGCCTCGGCACATGGCAACTGCCGCGTATCGACCACGACTCACTCCATTGGCTTTACCGCGCAGCGACGGCGTCGGCGATCGCGACTGTACGCCGCGCCATTTCCGCATGCAGGCGCTCGACCATCTTGCCGTCGATCTGCACCACGCCTTTATCCTTGTTCTCCGGCAGATCGAACGCCGCGATCCACTTGCGTGCTTGCGCGACTTCGTCGTTGCTGGGCGTAAACGCCTTGTTACAGGCCTCAATCTGGTTTGGATGAATCAAGGTCTTGCCGTCGAACCCCATGTCGCGCGCCTGCTCGCATTCCTTCACGAATCCCTCGGCGTCATTGATGTTGTTGTAGACGCCGTCGAGCACATCAATCCCGTAAACGCGCGCCGCCGCGATAATGTTCATGAGCCAGCCGATCATCGGCCATCGGCCGGGAACCTGCCTTGCGCGAGTGTCCTTGGCGATGTCATTCGTGCCGAGCACGAAACCAGCCAGCCGGGTTTCGGAATCCTTGGCGCAAGCCGCGATCGACAGCACGTTGAATACCGCCAACGGCGACTCGATCATCGCCCAGACCCGGGTCTTGATGTCGCCGTGCATATCGAGCAGCCGCTGGCCGATCTGCTCGAGTTGGGCTGGCGACGAAATTTTTGGGACCACGATACCGTCGGGGGCGGCATGCGCCGCCGCGGTGAGGTCGTCGCCGAACCACGCGGTGTCGAAACCATTGGTGCGGATAAAGACCTCGCGTGGACCGAAGCCACCGGCCTTTACAGCGGCGCAGACTTGCTGGCGCGCCGCCGCCTTCGCGTCCGGCGCAACCGAATCCTCGAGGTCAAGAATGACGCCGTCGGCGGGTAATGTTTTCGCCTTTTCCAATGCGCGGGCATTCGAACCCGGCATATAGAGAACGCTGCGGCGCGGACGACTGGTCATGCGATTGCCTCACTTCCGGCTTGACGCTGGCAGCCTATTACACGATGCAAAGCATACGCCACATGCGAGTGGCGGTTTCTGCCAAGCCGTGATTGATAGGAGTCATGTCTTTTCCTGACCAACTGATCGACGGTTATCGCGCGTTCCTTTATGCGCGCCTTCGCATCGAACAAGACCGCTACAAGGCGCTGTCTGAAAGCGGCCAGTCACCGCAAGTGATGGTGATCGGATGCGCCGACTCGCGCGTATCGCCCGAAGCCATCTTTGATGCGCGGCCGGGCGAATTGTTCATCGTGCGCAACGTCGCCAATATCGTGCCGCCCTATTCGCCGGACGGACAGGCGCATGGCGTGTCGGCGGCGCTCGAATTCGGCGTCGCCGCGCTTAATGTCAAACACATCGTAGTGCTGGGGCACGCCCAATGCGGCGGTGTCAAAGCATTCGCGACCGACGCCAAGCCGCTGTCGCCCGGCGATTTTATCGGCAAATGGATGTCCCTGATGGCGCCTGCGCGGGAAAAGGTCGGCCCCCGCGGCGACCTGCCGCTGGACGACTATCTGACCAAGCTCGAGAAGGCCAATGTGGCAAACAGCATCGCCAATCTCATGACGTTTCCACGGCTGAAAAAACGGATCGAACGCGGCGAGGTCGACGTCCACGGCGCGTTTTTTGGCGTGGCGACAGGCCAGCTGTCGGTGCTGGATCAAACGACCGGTGAATTCTCGCAGGTTGCCGCGGAAGATCACACGCGGCTGTTTGCACAGCCACGCTTCTAGCGCTTACGCCGCCTTCTTCTTCGCCTGAATCAGCTTGCGGTTGATCAGCGCTTCGGCGATCTGCACGGCGTTGAGCGCCGCGCCCTTGCGCAGATTGTCGGACACGACCCACATCTGCAGGCCGTTTTCGACGGTCGCATCGTCGCGGATGCGGCTGATATAGGTCGCGTCCTCGCCGACACACTCATACGGCGTGACGTACCCCCCGGGCTCGCGCTTGTCGATCACGAGGCAGCCCGGCGCCTTGCGCAGGATCTCGCGCGCTTCGTCCGCCGACAGCGGCTTCTCGAACTCGATATTGACGGCTTCCGAATGGCCGACGAATACCGGCACGCGCACGCAGGTCGCGGTCAGTTTGATCTTGGGATCGATCATCTTCTTGGTCTCGACCACCATCTTCCACTCTTCCTTGGTGTAGCCGTCGTCCATGAAGACGTCGATGTGCGGGATCACGTTGAACGCGATCCGCTTGGTGAACTTCTTCGGCTCGATCTCGTCGATCTGGTACACGGCCTTGGTCTGCGAGAACAACTCCTCCATCGCTTCCTTGCCGGCGCCCGAGACCGACTGATAGGTCGCGACCACGACGCGCTTGATCTTTGCCTTCTCGTGTAGGGGCTTCAGCGCGACGACGAGCTGCGCGGTCGAGCAGTTCGGGTTGGCGATGATGCCCTTCTTGCGGAAGCCCGCGACCGCGTCGGCGTGCACTTCCGGTACGATCAGGGGCACGTCGGCGTCATAGCGCCAGGCCGAGGAATTATCGATCACGATCGCGCCCTGCGCGGCGATTCGCGGCGACCATTCCTTCGACACCGCGCCTCCGGCC
>JAFAQJ010000452.1 GCA_019246455.1 Pseudolabrys sp. | reverse complement strand
AATGGATAAGCAGGGTCGCTTCGTTGCGCCGTTCTCGCTCAAGCGACGGCCCGAGGAATCGGCGGCTGAGCTGCGCAAGTACATGTGATCCTTAGTCGCGGTTGACCGCGCCCGTGTTCTCCGAGACGATGGATTCGCCGGTTTGGGGACGGGGGGTCTCGAAACACCATGAACGTGGTGCTGCCGGCTATTGGCGGACGGGCAGAGACTGTCGCCCTCAATCCGCTCTTACAATTCCTGCGTCAGACGCATGCGACGCTGACCGCCGAAACCGGCGGCGCCGTGGCCGATTACATTCCCGAATTAAGCAAGGCCAATCCGCAGCACTTTGGCATCGCGCTCGCGACCATGGATGGTCATGTCTACGAGATCGGCGACACGTCGGTCACCTTTACCATCCAGTCGATCTCCAAGGCTTTCGTGTTCGCCCTCGCCCTTGAGATCGCCGGTGCCGAACGAGTAGAGGCCAAAATCGGTGTCGAACCGAGCGGCGACGCGTTCAACTCCATCCGCCTGCGCCCCGACAATCGTCCGTTCAATGCAATGGTTAATTCCGGCGCGATCGCCTGCTCCGGCGTCCTCCATGAGGTACTGGGCGAAGCGGCCGGGCCTCGTATTCGCGAGGCGCTCGGCGCCTTTGCCGGCCGGCCCCTGGCCGTGGATGAGGCCGTATTAAACTCCGAGCGCCAGACCGGCGATCGCAACCGCGCTATCGGCTATCTCCTGCGCAATTACGGCATCATCAAAGCCGACGTCACAACCGTTCTGGACCTTTATTTCATGCAGTGCTCGGTGCTGGTCACGGCGCGCGATCTCGCGCTGATGGCGGCAACTTTGGCCAATGGTGGCGTGCATCCGGTTTCCGGCAAACGCGTGATCAGCAAATATGCGGTCGCGCGTGCTCTGTCTGTGATGACAAGCTCCGGCATGTACGACTTCGCCGGCGAATGGATCTACCGCGTCGGGTTGCCGGCCAAAAGCGGCGTCGGTGGAGGCATCATTGCGGCGTTGCCCGCCCAGCTCGGCGTTGGCTCGTTTTCGCCGCTGCTCGATGAACACGGCAACAGTGTGCGCGGTCTCAAGGTCTGTGAGGCGTTGTCGTCGCGTTTCGACCTGCACGTCCTTAACCGCGTCAGCGACGTTTCGACTTGCATCGTGGCCGACTATGACGTCGCCCGCATTTCGCCGCGCGGCCGACAGCCGCACGAGCAAGATATCCTCGATACCCATAAGACCGCGCTGCGCGTCCTGGAACTCACCGGCACGCTTACCTTTGCCAATGTCGACTACATTGTGCGCCGCATCGGGAGCAAAGCGGCGCCACAAGTGCTGATTCTCGATTTTGGTCGGGTGCCGCTGATTAGCGTCGGCGCGGCGCGTATTCTCGCGCGGCAGATCGAGATGCTCGAAGCTTATGGTGCGACGGCGGTAATTTCGGGCACCGAGCACAATTCGCCGGTCTTCACCACCCTCCTCACCGAAATGAAAAAGGGCGGG
Organism: Pseudolabrys sp.; assembly: GCA_019246455.1. Lineage (GTDB taxonomy): Bacteria > Pseudomonadota > Alphaproteobacteria > Rhizobiales > Xanthobacteraceae > Pseudolabrys. The sequence goes on along the minus strand of JAFAQJ010000452.1, from coordinate 3,539 downwards.
CGTCTGCGTGACTTCTCCCTGCTCGACGAGGCAATTGAATGGGGGGAGGACCAGATCATTTTCCGGTTTGGCGGTTTCACGCATTTGATGGATACGACTGACCTCGCCAAGCAAGAACTGCTGGCGGGCTTGTCGGAGGACCTTGTCCGCGATATCGGCGCGCTCGGCACAGTCAGGCGCTATCACACCGGTGAGCGCATCATCGCTCGCGGTGCACCGTCGACGTCGGTCTACTTCCTGCAAAGCGGGATGGTCAGCGTGAAATTTCCTGCGGGCGTGCGGCTTGCGACGCTCGTGCCCGGCATGGCGTTCGGCGAGATGGCGCTGGTCGATGGTATTCGAAGTGCCGACATCTGGGCGGATACGGCGGTCCAGTGCATCGAATTGCCGCTCGACCGGTTCAGCGAATTTTGCCGCGGCCACCCCGGCGTGGGCAGCTCGATCATGCGAAATTTGGCGCTGCTGCTCGCGCATCGCCTGGGGCGCGCCAACACCCGCATTTCGCTCCTGAGCGCGAACTAGCCATTCGCGGCCCGCAGATAGGGCGTGCCGTCATAGGCCGAAGCAGTCTGCATCTTCGGTTCGACACAGGCGTCGGCGCACAACTCATTACAAAAATATTGCTCGCCGCGGCGGTGGGCCTCCTCGCGCAGCGGTTCGCGGCAGAATGCGCATACACGCGGGCTGCCGTTGAGTATGTAACGCGACGCAGAAAGCATTAGCGCCTCCAGCCGGATCGATTCGATCCATTAACTCCAGATTCGTGTCTGGAGTTCCAGCGCCAGTCGCAGCTTTCAACTCTTGAAATGTTTGGACAACTTCAGGCTCTGCGCCTGGTAGTTCGACCCGATGCCCTGCCCGTACAGCTTGTCTGGCTTGGCCATCATCTTTTCATAGACCAGCCGGCCCACGATCTGGCCATGCTCGAGAATGAACGGGACTTCCCGCGAGCGCACCTCCAGTACAGCTCGCGATCCGTTGCCGCCAGCCCCAGCATAACCGAACCCCGGATCGAAGAAGCCGGCGTAATGCACGCGGAATTCGCCGACCAACGGATCGAAGGGCACCATCTCGCAGGCGTAGTCTGGCGGCACTTGCACCGCCTCCTTGGAGGCCAGAATGTAGAACTCGTCCGGATCGAGAATTAGGTTCTTCTCGGACCGTGCCACAATCGGCTCCCAGAAATCGCCGACCACGTAGCCGTCGCGCCGTTCGACATCGATCAGGCCGGTATGCCGCTTGGCCCGATAGCCGACCAGTTTGTCGGGCCCGAGGCCGGCCAGATCAACGCCGACCGCGACGCCCTCGCTAACGTCGGCATCCGCATTGTCGACCAGCCGCTCTTTGGCATGGAGTGCGTTTAGTTCCGCCGCATTGAGCAACGCCGAACCACGCCGGAAACGAATTTGCGACAGACGCGTGCCTTCTCGCACCAGAATAGGAAACGTGCGCGGGCTGATTTCGGCGTAGAGCGGGCCGCGATAGCCCGGCTCAATACGATCGAAGCCGCGCATCGAATCCGCGATCACGCGCGTGAAGATATCAAGCCGGCCCGTCGAGCTTTTGGGATTGGCTGACGCCGAAACATCCACCGGCAGCGCCAGGCTTTCGAGCAGCGGCACGATGTAAACGCAGCCCGTCTCTAGAACCGCGCCGTTGGTCAACGCGATTTCATGCAGCTTCAAATCGGCGATGCGCCGCCCCACCGAGCCATGCGGCCCTGGCAGGAAGCTCGCGCGCACACGGTAGGCGACGTTGCCGAGCCGCAAATCGAGACTCGCCGGCTGGATTTGATCGGACGCGAATTCACGGGCGCAGATGATGCCGCCGCTCTTCGCCAGCGCCGCGATCATACGGTCCGGCAGAATTCCCTTCTCGTCGGGCTTAAAAGACAGGCTCATGTCGCCGTGGGCCGGAAGGTGGGCGTGATAATTCAAATGCAGCCTCGCTCAAGCCGATCTAACCCGACCCCTGCCTTGACGGAAAGGGACCCTCGGCGTAAGGACACGTCTTATCCCGTGGTCATTTGAGCCGGCCGGCTTGCAGCCACGTAAAACAAATCGCTAAAAGGCCGGGGACGCGTGTGCCCGGCCGAGATTTTTCAGGCCGGTTTTTTGTTGCCCGGCAACGGGCCGCAGGAGGAAGCGCATGGCAACGTCCGCGAAGGCAAAGCGCGATTACCGTCCCGAAACCCGGCTGGTCCACGCTGGGACGATGCGATCGCAGTTCAACGAAACCTCAGAAGCGATCTACCTCACGCAAGGCTATGTCTACGATAGCGCCGAGCAGTGCGAGGCACGCTTTGCCGGCAAAGAACCGGGTTACGTTTATTCGCGCTACTCCAATCCGAACATGACGATGTTCGAGCAACGCATGGCCGCGCTTGAAGGAGCGGAGTCAGCACGCGCCACCGCGAGCGGCATGGCCGCCGTAACTACCGCGTTGATGGGACTGGTACGGGCCGGCGATCATGTCGTGGCAGCCAAAGCATTATTCGGTTCGTGCCGCTGGGTCGTCGAGGACTGGCTACCGCGGTTCGGGGTCGAGTCAACGTTGGTCGACGGCATGGACTTGGCGCAATGGCAAAAGGCTGTCCGCAAGAATACTAAAGCGTTGTTTTTCGAGAGCCCGACCAATCCGACACTCGAAGTGATCGACATCGAAGCGGTGGCGAAAATCGCGCACAGCGTCGGCGCCAAACTCGTGGTCGATAACGTGTTTGCCACGCCGCTCTACCAAAGCCCGCTGGCGCTTGGCGCTGATGTTGTGGTCTATTCCGCGACGAAGCACATCGATGGCCAAGGCCGCTGTCTCGGCGGCGTCGTCTTGTCGTCCGAAAAGGTCATCCAGGATCACTATCATCAGTATCTGCGGCAGACCGGTCCTTCGTTGTCGCCCTTTAATGCCTGGGTGCTGCTCAAGGGGCTCGAAACACTGGGCGTGCGCGTGCGGCAACAGACCGAAACCGCCGCCAAAGTTGCCGACACGCTGGCGGGGCACGGGAAGCTATCGCGAGTCATTTATCCAGGCCGCAAGGACCATCCGCAGGCCACCATCATTGCCAAGCAGATGAAGGCTGGCTCAACGCTGTGCTCGTTCGAGATCAAGGGCGGCAAGGCGGGCGCGTTCCGTTTCCTCAACGCGCTCTCGCTGATCCGCATCACCAACAATCTTGGCGATTCCCGCAGCCTGATCACGCATCCGACCACGACGACTCATCAGCGACTCACGCCTGAGCAGCGCGCGGAGCTTGGAATCGGCGATGGATTGGTGCGGTTTTCGGCCGGCCTCGAACATCCGGACGACGTGATCGAAGATCTGACGGCGGCGCTCGACGCCGTCTAGGTTACGGGGCGATGTGTACGTGGACCGCAGCCGACGCCACCGGGCGCGTTGCAGCTTCCTCGATCGCGGCCGCCATCGTCTTAGCAAGGCAGCCATAGCTCCAGTCATTCATGTGCAGCCCATCAGGCGACACGAACTGATCAAAGCCCATCTGTTCGGTGTCGTGCCACCGCCGCATCAGGTCAAAGCGGTGG
>JAFAQJ010000209.1 GCA_019246455.1 Pseudolabrys sp. | reverse complement strand
GATCTTCGTGGCTCTTCGGCTTCCATTTCGCATCTTCGAGCGCCTGCCGGGCGGCCGTCATCGCGTAGACGATGAACGGGTCGACCTTGCGCTGATCCTTCGGGTCGACCCAGGCATCGGGATCGTAGGTCCCGTCCTGCCCGTCGCCGCGCGGGATGGAGCAGGCGATCTTGCACGGCAGATCGTCGACCTGGAACTTGTCGACCTTTTTGGCGCCGCTTTCACCCTTGACCAGGCGTTTCCAGGTCTCTTCGACGCCGCAGGCGAGTGGCGTGACCATGCCCAGTCCGGTGATGACGACTCGTTTCATTGACCGGCTCCAGAGCCAACGCTGATACCTCTATGCACCGAGTGACCGGGCATAGCTCGCACTCTCATATGACCCATTGAGAACGCTGCGGCGGCGGGCCAATCAGCTCTTTGCGTTTTTTTCCAGAAACTTGACCGCGTCACCGACGGTCAGAATGGTCTCGGCGGCATCGTCGGGAATTTCGCAGCCGAATTCCTCTTCGAAAGCCATGACGAGCTCGACGGTGTCGAGGCTGTCGGCGCCAAGATCATCGATGAAGCTCGCGCCTTCCGTGACCTTTTCCGGCTCCACGCCGAGGTGCTCAACGACGATCTTCTTCACCCGCTCGCCAATGTCACTCATCGTTCCAACCTCGTGTCGCGTTTTGGATTGGGCTGCGAGCAGGACGATCATCAATCGCGGTGATCCGCGATCAGCGCCGCCCCAACCCGGCCGAAGTCCGGTTACCACACTTCAAACCAGCATTGCAAAGGGTAACGCCGGAACCGGGGATAGCCAAGATGCCCCTATTCCATGGCCCTTTGTGCATCAGATCATCGCCATCCCGCCGTTGACGTGCAACGTCTGACCGGTGACGTATGCGGCCTCATCCGAGGCAAGATAAACAGCAGCCGCGGCGACGTCGTCGGGCCCGCCGAGGCGGCCCGCCGGCACGCGGCCGAGGATCGCTTCGCGTTGCTTGTCGTTGAGCTTGTCGGTCATCGGGGTCGCGATGAAGCCCGGCGCGATGCAGTTCGCCGTGACGTTGCGCTTGGCATATTCCTGGGCGACCGACTTGATCATGCCGATCATGCCGGCCTTGGCGGCGGTGTAGTTGCTCTGCCCCGCATTGCCGGTCACGCCGACTACCGACGTGATGCCGATCAGGCGCCCGAAGCGACGCCGCATCATGGTCTTGACGGCCGCGCGGGCCAGCTTGAAGGTCGCGGTGAGATTGATTGCCAGCACCTGATCCCAGTCTTCGTCCCGCAATTGCACAAACAGATTGTCTTTGGTGACACCGGCGTTGGCAACGAGGATGTCGAGCTTCTGCATTTTCTCTTCCGCCGCCGGCACAAGCTTCTCGACCTCGGTACTGTCGGCGAGATTGCATGGCAAAACATGAACGCGCTCGGCGAGCGAGGCCGCGATTTCGTCGAGCACGTCGCGCCGTGTGCCGGAGATCGCGACCGTCGCGCCCTGCTTGTGCAACGCGCGGGCAATTGAACCGCCGATGCCGCCGGTCGCGCCGGTCACCAACGCGGTCTTGCCGCTGAGATCGAACATCGCTCGTCCTTTCGTTAGTCGCGCGAGGCCTTGTAGGCCGAAATATCGTCCGGCGTTCCGATCGCCGTTCCGGTCGCGCCGTCGGCAATGCGCTTGGCGAGGCCGCTCAACACTTTGCCGGCGCCGATTTCGTAGAACTTTGTCACGCCTTGGGCGGCCATGAAAGCCACGCACTCGCGCCAGCGCACCGTGCCCGTGACTTGCGCGACCAGCGCCTTCACGATCGCGGCTGGGTCGGTCAGCGGCTGCGCCACCACATTGGCCACGACCGGCACGGCGGGGGCCTTGATGCTGACTTTGCCGAGTGCCCCGGCCATTGCCTGCGCGGCCGGTTGCATCAGCGCACAATGAAAGGGGGCGGACACGGTCAGCATCATCGCACGCTTGGCGCCCTTGGTTTTGGCAATTTCAATGGCGCGCTCAACCGCGGCCTTGTCGCCGGAAACGACGACCTGCCCGCCGCCATTGTCGTTCGCCGCCTGACAGACTTGTCCCTGCGAGGCTTCGGCGGCGACCGCGGCGGCCGCGTCATATTCAAGGCCAAGCAATGCCGCCATCGCCCCGGTACCGACCGGCACCGCTTTCTGCATCGCGCGGCCGCGAGTGCGCAGCAGCCGTGCGGCATCGGCGATCGAGAACGCGCCAGCCGCGGCCAGCGCCGAATACTCGCCGAGCGAATGACCGGCGACATATTTGGCGTCGCGTTTGAGATCGAGGCCGGCTTCCGCTTCGAGCACGCGCATGACAGCGAGCGAAACGGCCATCAAGGCCGGCTGGGCGTTTTCGGTGAGCGTCAGGGTTTCGATCGGCCCTTCGAAGATCGTCTGTGACAGCTTCTCGCCGAGCGCCTCGTCGACCTGCGCGAACACCTCGCGGGCCAGGGGGAACGCATCGGCCAGCGCCTTACCCATGCCGACCGCCTGGCTCCCCTGACCCGGAAAAACGAACGCAACCGACATCGACGATCCTTCTTCGGGCTTGAATTTGTGGCGAAAAACACCGGGTTATCCGCCCGTGTCAAGCCGCGGGTTCCCGCGGTAACCATCCGACAAGACTTCCGGCGTTATCTTCCGGCCGCCCAGGGGCCCGATCTTGGTTCATATGCGTATGAGTGAATTGGTCAGCGACGACGATCTGGTGCGTGCGCGGCAGGATCCCGTGTTCCGCCAGCGTTTTTACGCCGACAATCTCGACCGGCTGCTCGAAGCGCTCAATGTCATGCGCAAAAACAGCAATAACACCCCTCAGCAAACCAAGCTGATCAAGGAAGGCGTCGATCTCGCCGTTAAGCTCGCGGACCGGCTCAATACCAAGGCTAAAGCGGGCGAAGCCGCCTGAGGTGGTCCTTATTCCTTGCTTTTCCGCATCTGTTTCGCCTATAA
>JAFAQJ010000130.1 GCA_019246455.1 Pseudolabrys sp. | reverse complement strand
CGCGGAGGTGAGGATGTGCTCATAGCTGACGATCGCGACGTCGGCCTGCTTGGTCAGCGCCGCTTGCAAGGCGAGCGGGCCGCCCTGCACGAACGAGATCTCCGGCTCGAGGCCGTATTTCTCAAACAATTTCTCGCGCTTGGCGACATAGAGCGCGCCCGAGAAGTAGCCGTGGCCGATATTGACGATCTTGACCGGCTCCGCGCTGGCCGAGCACGCCAGCACAAGGGACGCGGCGACGACGGATGCCTTCACGAACTTCATGACGCCTTTCCTCCCACCTTCAAGTTTTTGCAATCAGCGGCTTACGACCCGCCACCGTTCCAGGCGATTTTCCACGATATCTACCACGAAATTCAGGACCATCGCCAGCAAGGCAATAACGATGAGGACGGCAAACACGCCGGCGGTGTCGAATTGCGCGCCGGAATATTGCACGAGATAGCCGAGGCCACGGTTCGACGCGATCATTTCGCCGAGCACCGCGCCGATCAGCGCGTAGGGAACCGACACGCGAAGCCCAGCGAACAGCCAAGACAACGCCGACGGCACGATCACCTTCATGATCACTTGAGCGCGCGTCGCGCGCATCAGCCGCGCGCCATCGATCAGGTCTTGATCGACCTGGCGCACGCCCGAGAATGTGTTGAGGAACACCAGGAACAGCACGAGGACGGCCGCGAGCGCGATCTTTGAATTGATGCCGAGGCCAAACCACAAGACGAACAGCGGAGCCAGCGCCACTTTGGGGAGCGCGTTGAGCGCATTGAGATATGGATTGAGCAGTCGCGCCGCGAAGCGCGAGACACCGAGCCACACGCCGAGCGCCGCGCCCAGCACGGCGCCGATCACAAAGCCGAGCGCAGTCGCGTATACGGTCGCCCACAGATGCAGGAAGATCGAGCCGTTGGCCGTCCATTGCCAAAGACGCCGGCCGACGTCGAGTGGGTTCGAAATGAAGAAGTTGTCGACCAGCCGTCCGGACACGCCCTGCCAGACAAACAGGATTGCGATGCCGAGCGCGATCTGCCACAGCACCATCGAGACGCCGCTCGTTTCCTTCGGCGTGTCTACCGCGGTGTCGGTGTCTTCCAGTGAGGTCATACCCGCTCCTCCTGGTATTCGAGCCGCAGGCGTTCCCACAAAGTATCATATATCTCCTTGAATTCGTTGGTAAATCTCATGTTGAGCACGTCGCGGGGGCGTGCCAGCGGGATTTTCTGCTCGAGCGCGATCATGGCCGGACGCCGCGTGCAGACGATCACACGATCGGCAAGCGTCACCGCTTCCATCAGGTCGTGCGTGACAAAGACGACGGTTTGTTCGTTCTCCGCCGCGAGCTTCAGGAGAAGATCGTGCATGACGAGTTTGAGCTGCGCGTCGAGCGCGGCGAATGGCTCATCGAGCAGCGCGGTTTCCGCGCCGTACAGGATCATGCGCGCGAGGCAGGCGCGCTTGCGCATGCCGCCGGAAAGCTCGTGCGGATAACGCAACTCGAATCCGTCGAGCCCGACATGCTTGATGACTTCATCGGCGCGCGCTTCGCGCTCGGATTTCGTCTTGCCGGCAAGCTCAAGCGGGAAGGCGACGTTGTCGCGGACATTGCGCCAGGGCAGCAGATTGTCCTTCTGTGTCATGTAGCCGACGTCGGTGTTGACGTCGCCAACGGGTGCACCTTTGTAGACGACGCGGCCTTTGCTCGGCGCGTAAAGTCCCGCGATTATGTTGAGCAAAGTTGATTTGCCGCAACCCGACGGTCCGATCACGGCGACGATCTCGCGTCGCGCGATCGTCAGATCGAAATCCTTCAGCGCCTCGACGACGCTGTCGCCGCGCCGGAAACGTTTGGAGACGTGGCGGACTTCGATCATGGGCTGCTAGAACACCATGCGCTGGTGGCCGCCATCGACATCGATATTGGTGCCGACGATGAATCTGGCGCGTTCGGAAGCCAGGAACAACACGGCGTTGGCGATATCGTCCGGCGTGCCCCAGCGGCCGAGCGGGACTTCGGCGCCCCATTTGGTTTCCTGCTGCTCGAGGCTGCGGCCGTAATAGACCTCGTTGTAGAGATGACCGAGCGCGTCCGTGAGCGGGGACTTGATGCGGCTCGGGCACACGGCATTCACCAGAATCTTGTCCTTGGCGAGATCGTCGGACAACGATTTCACGAAGGCGTGCTGCGCGGCATTGCTGATGGTTGAAGCGATGCCGTTGGCCTGCGGCACCTTGCCAGCCTGACCAATGATAACAATGAAGCGGCCGCCGCCTTGCTTGCGCATATGTGGGACGACGCGTTTGGCAAGCTCCCAC
>JAFAQJ010000042.1 GCA_019246455.1 Pseudolabrys sp. | reverse complement strand
CACAAGATCAAGATCAACATGGAGAAGCAGCTGCGCGAGTGCGGCGAGGCGCCGTTCTACACGCTCGGCCCGCTGACCACCGACATCGCGCCGGGCTACGACCACATCACGTCTGGCATCGGCGCCGCCATGATCGGCTGGTTCGGTTGCGCCATGCTCTGCTACGTCACGCCGAAGGAGCATCTTGGTCTGCCGGATCGCGACGACGTCAAGGAAGGCGTGATCGCCTACAAGATCGCGGCGCATGCGGCCGATCTCGCCAAGGGCCACCCGGCGGCGCAATTGCGCGACGCTGCGCTGTCGCGCGCACGCTTCGACTTCCGCTGGGAGGACCAGTTCAATCTCGGACTCGATCCCGTCACGGCGCGCGAATATCACGACGAGACGCTACCGAAGGAGGCGCACAAGGTCGCGCATTTCTGTTCGATGTGCGGACCAAAATTCTGCTCGATGAAGATCACGCAGGACGTGCGTGACTATGCGGCCATTTTGAATGACCGAGACCAAGGCATGGCCGCGATGTCGGAGAAATTCCGGCAGATGGGCAACCAAGTCTATCTCGACGCCGACAAGGTGAAAGAGAGCAACAAGGCGCTGTAACCCGAGCCCCCTAAGCAAACCGCTCTCGTGCCCGCGCCCTTGCCTTCTCGGCCTCGGCCTCGCGGTCGCGCGGCGCGGCGTGGGTATGTAGCGACGACAGCAGTCTGTGCGCCGCCGCCGACACCTCGTCGACCGCGGTCGCAAACGCCGCCTCGTTGACATGCGAGGGCTTGGCAAAGCCCGACAGCTTGCGCACGAATTGCAGCGCCGATGCGCGGACCTCGTCCTCGGTCGCGGGCGGCTCGAAGTTGAATAACGTCTTGATGTTACGGCACATGACGCGGGTCCTTTCGCACTCTTTGGTCGGAATATAGTGCGCCCGTCCGACCGCGGCCACGTCCCTTTCTTGTCATCACCGGGCTTGACCCGGTGATCCCGCTTAGGAAACTCTTGTGCCATCCTAAGCAAATGGCGGGTGCAAGCCCGGCCATGACAGAGGACGCTCATGGCCAACGAAACCAGTTTTTCTCGTGACGAGCTTGACCGCCGCATCGCGATCCTGCGTGACAACATCCGCCAGTTGATCGAGCAGGCGGCAGCCTCCTCCGGCGCGGCCGACGAGGCGCGCAACGCCGACCGCATCGCCGAGCAGCAGGACGAGCTCGATGCCCTAATCAAGCAGCGCGACGCGCTACAGAAGCAGCACAAGAAATAGCGGCGCCAGTCGCGGGCCATCATGGACAAATCGCTGCTCGCGGCCGCGCTCACGTTGGCGATGGCGCTCGTGCCCACGGCCCGCGCCGCCGATCTGAAAATCCTCGCCGGCGGTTCGATGACCGGGCCGTTGAAAGATCTCGCGCCGAAGTTCGAGCAAGCGAGCGGCCACAAGATCACCATCGAATTCGCCGGCACGCCGGAGCTAATCAAGCAGGCCGCATCCGGCGCGCCGTTCGACGCCGGTTTCGTCCCGATCGAGGTGATGAGAAGCGCCGAGGCGCGAGCCAAATTCGTCGAGCCCGCGCCGATCGCCCGCGTCGGTTACGGCGTCGCGGTGAAGGCCGGCGCGCCAAAGCCCGACATCTCTACGGCCGAAAAATTCAAGGACGCGATGCTTAAGGCGCAGTCCTTCACGCTCTATCCGGAGAGTGCCTCCGGCGCCTTCGTGATGAAGACCTTCGAGAAGCTCGGCATCGTCGACGCGATGAAGGCCAAGCTCACGCCGCAGCCCAATCCGGCCGGCATCGTCACCGCAGTCGCCACCGGCGAAGCGCAATACGGCGTCTTTCTCACCCACGTACTGAGCGCCCCGGGTCTCGAGCCGCCGGTCCCCTTCCCGGCCGAACTGAACAACGACTTGGTGTTCGTCGGTGCAGTCGCGGCCTCGACCGCGAACCCCGGCGCGGCGCGAGCCTTTATCGATTTCCTGAAATCGCCCGAGGCGATCGCCGTCTTCAAGGCCAAAGGCGTGACGCCGGGCTGACACGGCGCGACATAAACACGGCGGAGAATCAACGTCGGCTACTGGACAGATGGAACTTTGCCGGGTTCCATGGCGTTAGGACGGCAGGCTGGCTTTCGCCGTCCTTTATCCGATTTGTCACCTTGTCATTGAGGAGAAAACGCATGCGCAAGCTGATCCTGGGTGCAGCTTTGGCGGCCGCGACGTTCGCCGCCACAAGCTCCGCCAACGCCGCCGACTTCCGCGTGATCAAATGGTCGATCACCGGCGTGTGCCAGATTTACGACTTTAGCTGGGGCTTCCCGCCGATCCCCGGCGATTACCGCAAGCTGACGCCGTCGTTGCCGACCTTCGCTGCCGCGCTTTCGGCCAAGGATCGTCTGGCCCGCCGCGGCCGCTGCACGCTGTGATCGCGTAGCGCTTTAGAAATGCAGACGCCGCGCATCGGCAACGGTGCGCGGCGTTATCGTTTTCCGCGTGGCGAGCAGGCAGGACGCGCGCCCACTCGCCGAACGCAAATGTCCGCACCTAGCGAATCGTGATCGCCATGCCGTTCAAGTCAGCGGCAACGATCGCGCCGACCGAGCGGCCGGAAATGCTCAGCACCGCGCCCTTCTGGTTGGTAAGCACGATCGCGCCGGCGCCGGCGCCGAGCGCGGCGCCCGCGCCCGCGGCGGCGTAAACGCCCTCGACGTCCGACGGCCGACGGATATTGCTCACGGTACCTCGGAAATTCGTGTCGGACGCGCCGAAGGTGAAGCCGTAGCTCAGGCCGCCGATCGCGATCGGATAGCTGCGGCCCTGGAACGATAGCGTGCCGCTGCCGGCCGAGCCGCCGATCACGAAGCCGGCCTTGATCACGTTGAAGCGCACGAAACCGCTATCGGCATAAGCCGCCGTGACGCCGAGCGCGGCCAAAGCAACCAGCGCGACCAAGGCCGCGCGCAACGATAATGAAAGGCGCGAAAAACCCGTCATGATTCTCATCGTGGATTTCATCGTGAATGTCATGGAGCGATGTCCTTTCCTGGAAAACAGGCGCGGTATCGGACGACCGGCGCCCCAGCCATAGATTCACATTCGCGATTGCACACTGCATTCCCGCCCCGCGCAAGAGTTCCATCGGGGCCTGTTGAGACGCGGTTGAAAATCGGCTGCGCCAAAGTCGCGTCCTGCCGCACTTCATGCAACATTGGGCGCGGAATGAGTCCCTTCGACGCCGCCGTTTACGTCATCGGCCTGTTTGCGATCGTCACCGGCTTCAATGCCGGGCTGCTGCGCAGCCTTGCCACCATCCTCGCTTATGCGATCGCCGCGCCGGTCACGCTGGCGATGGCGCCGCGCGTCTCCGAATATTTGACCGGCCACGCGCTGCTGCAGCCAGACCAGACCACCTTCGTGCCGTTCGCAACCTTGATGGTGCTCGGCTTTGGCTTCGGCGCGCTGATGCGCAGCGCGGTCGGCGGCCTGGCGGGCGAGCACATCGGTTTCATCGACCGCGTGCTCGGCGCGGTGCTGGGCGCGGTGCGCGTCGCTTTGCTTGCGGTGTTGATCGTTCTGATTTTCGGGCGTCTCATTCCGCCGGGGCGCGAGCCGGCCTGGTATGCGGATTCGAAATTGCGGCCCTATTTGGCCGCGGCCGGCGAAAAGGGATTGCGCGCGCTACCTTCCGATATCGGCGACTATATCGAGCGCATGAAACGCGAGCGCGGGTATTGAGCGTGCGAGGCGAGACGGCGTTTGCGCACTCAGCGCTTGAACAGCCCCATGATCGCAGCCTTGGCGAGCGTATTGAAATGTAGATTGAACCCGACCACCGCAGCCGAGGTGTCGGCGCCGACGTCGAGCTTGTCGGCTTTGACCGCGAACACGGTGAAGAGATAGCGGTGTGGATGGTCGCCCTCCGGCGGGCACGGCCCGCCATAACCTGGCTTGCCGAAATCGGTGCGCGTCTGCAGCGTGCCCGCCGGCAACTTGCCGCTCGCGCTGCCGGCGCCCAGAGGCAGTTCCGTGACGTTCGGCGGAATATTGACGACCAGCCAGTGCCAGAATCCAGAGCCGGTCGGCGCGTCGGGGTCGTAACACGTTACCGCGAAACTTTTGGTGCCGGCCGGCGCGCCGAACCATTTCAGATGTGGCGACTGATTGCCACCCGCACAGCCGAAACCGAAATCGGCGGAGAGAATGTGTTCCTTCGGCAGATAATCGCCGTCCTTAAAACTGTCGCTGATCACGCTGAACGTCATGGCCATCACTCCGCTGCGTAGGGGAACCCAACAGGAACTTAAATCGTGCTAATCTGGTTGCACAGTCGGCAAGAAGTCAGGTGCAGCGATGACGCATGTCGTTTACAAGATCGTCAAACACGACGACGGCTGGGCCTACCAGTCGAACGGCGTTTTTTCCGAGACTTTCCCCACCCATCGGGCGGCGCTCGAGGCGGCGCGAAACGTCGCCGCCGAGCAGCGCGTCCCCGGCCACACCGAGGCGATCGAGTGGGAAGACGAGAAAGGCAAATGGCACAGCGAAACCGCCTCGGGCCAGGACCGCCCCGAGACCGAGGTCGAGGACAGCTCGTAATCGCGCCGCTTAGGCCGGTTGCCCGATCAGACCCGCAGAACCGCCGAAACCCGAAAATTCGAAATGCAAGGTGCGCGACCTAGGTGTATTTCGGGTCGCGGTCGAGTAACTCGATCGAGATGCCTTGTGGCCCACGCATGAAGCAGATGCGGATGCCGGGCCGTGGATTGTTGGGCTCCATCGTGAACTCGACGCCCTTTTTCTTGAGATCGGCCACAACCGCGTCAACATTGCTGACCGCCAGGCCGAAATGGTCGAGCCCTTGGTAGGGCGTAACCGGCGGCGCGTTGACTTTGTCGGACGGTCCGACCGGCGCAATGAAAACATTCTGGCCGCCGAGCTTGAGATCAATGCGCGGCTTGCCCTGCTGCATCGAACGGATCACCTGCGCGTCGAGCATCTTCTCAAACCACTGCGCCGTCGCCTCCGGATCAGCACTGCGCAGATGGATGTGATCCCACTGGTAGTTCGGCATCGGTGTACCTTCCCTGAAAAATCACAGCTTCAGCCCCCGCATCATGAAACGGCGGGCCGGCCGCGGCAAGTTGATGACCGCAGCGACTCTGCGACCGCCACAAGACAATATTTACCTCGAAAGCTTAAATCCGGGGCATGGATTTCCGACCCGGATTGAGCTTCTTGTGGGAGCAGCTGCACAAGTTGCTGTTCACGCTCGGCTCTCATTTCTCCTTTACCTCGCTCGGCGCGGCGCTCCTGATTGCGACCATATTCTATGCCGGCAGGCGCCTGCGTCGCGGCCGGCAGCTGCGCGCCAAGACATTGCTGCGCGCCCTATTCCCAAAGCGGATCGTGCACAGCGCCTCGAACCAGGCCGACATCGGCTACCTGTTTTTCAATGTGTTCGTGTTCGGCATCGTGTTCGGTTGGGCGATCTTGACCTACGAAACGATCACGAACGGCATCATCGTCGCGATGGTTCGCCTGTTCGGCGAGCCGTCTGTGTCTGCGATACCTGAGCTCGCATCGCGTGCGATCATTACTCTCATGCTCTTCCTAGCCTACGAGCTGGGCTACTGGTTCAACCATTGGCTCAGCCACCGCGTGCCGGTGCTGTGGGAATTCCACAAGGTGCATCACACCGCTGAAGTGTTGACGCCGTTCACGAACTTCCGCGTCCACCCGGTGTATGCCTGGATCTTCGCCAACATCCTTGCCTTCTCGACCGCGGTCGCGAACGGCTTCGCCAGCTATTGGTTCGGCAAGACGACGCACCAGTACGCACTCAACGACACCAACCTCATTCTGGTGTTCTTCATTCACGTTTACGTCCACCTGCAGCATTCGCATGTGTGGATCTCGTTCACCGGGCTCTTCGGCCGCCTGTTCGTGAGCCCAGCGCATCATCAGGGCCATCACTCCGCCGATCCAAGACACTTCAACAAGAACTACGGCAGCTGCCTCGCCCTGTGGGATTGGATGTTCGGCACGCTCTATGTGCCGGCGAAGGAGCGCGAGAAGTTGACCTTTGGCGTCGCGCCCGACCGTTTTCCGGCGCACACTGTCACCGGCGAACTGGTGGCGCCGTTCATCCGCGCT
>JAFAQJ010000421.1 GCA_019246455.1 Pseudolabrys sp. | reverse complement strand
TCTCGCGTCGATCATCGTGCGCGAACTCGAGCGCGAGCAGCAGATAGTTTCGTTCCGGCTGAGCATTCCCGATCGTCCCGGCGTGCTCGGTGTGATCGCGAGCCGGCTCGGCCAGCTCGGCGCCAACATTCTCGATGTCGGGCATCGTCGGCTGTTTCTCGATGTGCCGGCCAAAGGCGCGAAGCTCGATGTGACGGTTGAGACCCGCGACAGCGCCCATGCACGAGATATCCTTGAGGCGCTGGAAGCCGACGGTTACGCCGTCGAATTGCTCGGACCGGGCAAAGGCTAGGCTCGTTTTGCTTCGCCGGCGTGAATGATCCGCCATAGCCGCTCGGGCGTCGCCGGCATTTCAACATGTTTGACGCCATAGTCCGAGAGCGCGTTGACCAGCGCATTGACAACGGCGGGAAGGGCGCCGACGCAACCGGCTTCGCCTGCGCCCTTGGTTCCGAGCGGATTGGTCTTGGTCGGCACTGAATTACTTTCGACCTTCATCGGGCAGATGTTGTGGGCGCGCGGCATCGCGTAATCCATGAACGATGCCGTGACCATCTGCCCCGCTGAATCAAACTGGATATCTTCCATCAGGGCCTGCCCGACACCTTGCACGACGCCGCCGTGGATCTGGCCATGCAGCAGCATCGGATTGAGCACCGTGCCGACATCGTCGACGACGCTGTAGCGCACAACATCGGTTACGCCGGTATCGATGTCGATCTCGACTTCGCAAATATGGCAGCCGTTCGGGTAGTTGTTGCCGGGCGTTTTGTGCACAGCGGTAGCACCGAGGCCCGGCTCCATGTCGGGAGGAATCTTGGCCGGCAACTGCGCGTTCGCCGCGATTTCCTTGATAGTCACGGTGCGGTTCGTTTTGGTCGACGAGAACACGCCATCGGAGAATTTGACCTCGGACTTGTCGACCTGAAGCGCATGCGCCGCGATGGTTCTGGCCTTTTCGATCACTTTCTCGGTCGCGCGCAGCGAAGCCGAGCCGCCCATCGTCGCCGAGCGGGAGCCGCCAGTGCCTTCGCCATAGAACACCTCGTCGGTGTCGCCGGAGACGTAGCGGATGTCGTCAGGATGAATGCCGAGCTTGTCGGCGACGATCTGCTTGAACACGGTTTCATGGCCTTGGCCCTGAGTGTTCGAGCCGACCAGCAGTGTCGCGGATCCTGATTTGTCGAAACGAAGTTCGGCGCCTTCGGTGCCCGGCGCGGCGGCGCGCTCGATCGTGTTTGAGAGCCCGATGCCACGCAATTTGCCGCGCTTGCGTGATTCCTTCTTGCGCTTGGAAAAGCCGTCGAAGTCGGCCAATTCCATCGCCAAGTCCATGTTCTTCTCGAACTCGCCGCAATCGTACGTAAATGTAAGCCCGGTTTTGAACGGCATCTCCTTCGGGCTGACATAGTTGCGGCGGCGCAATTCGGCGCTGTCGATGCCGGTCTCCTTGGCTGCCAATTCGACCATGCGCTCGATGATGAAGGCGGCTTCCGGCCGGCCGTTGCCACGATAAGGCCGGACCGGATTGGTGTTGCTGTAGACGCCTGACGTGTCGACGAAAATCGCTGGCGTGCGGTAGGTGCCGGCGAGCGTGCCGGCATTGAGGAAATAGGCCGGCATGTTCGGTTGCAGATAGGCGCCGACTGCGGCGAACGTCTTGACGCGAAGCGCGAGAAAACGCCCGTCTCTGTCGAGCGCGAGTTCGGCTTCGGTGATGTTGTCGCGCGCCTGTGCGTCGGAGAGGAACCCCTCGGTGCGCGTGCTCATCCATTTGACCGGGCGACCGGTCAGCTTCGAGGCGTAGCAGGCGAGCGGTGTCTCGTTGAACACCGGCGTCTTCATGCCGAAACTGCCGCCGGTATCGCCAGTAATGATCTGGATATCGCTCTCGTGAACCTTGAGGATCGCGGCTATTTCGCCGCGGAAACCATGTGGGCGCTGCGTCGGCGTGTGAATGATGTAACGCCCGCGGTCATAGTGCCCAACCGTGCCGCGCGGCTCCATGCAGGCCGCGGTCACGCGATTGATGACGAACCGATGTTTGACGATATGCGCGGCCTTGGCAAAACCGGCATCGCAAGCGGCCTTGTCGCCGATGAATTCGGTGAACGCGATATTGTCCGGGCATTCGTCGAACACGCGGGGTGCGCTAGGTTTGATCGCCTGTTCGGTCGAAGTCACCGCCGGCAATTCCGTGTACTCGACCTGGATGAGCTCAGCCGCGTCGAGCGCTTGCGCGATCGTCTCGGCGACGACGAACGCTACCGGATCGCCGACCCAGCGGGTGTGCGTTTCCGCGAGCACCGTGTAGCGCGGCTTGAACATCGGCGAGCCGTCGCGGCGCTTGAGCCCGCCGTGCGAGGGTAGATCGCCGAGCCCGGCTTTTTTCCAGTCGGTGCCAGTGATGATGGCGAGCACGCCCGGGGCGGCCTTCGCCGCCGTCGTGTCGATCGAATTGATCTTGGCGTGGCCGTGCGGTGAGCGCAGCACCATGCCATACGCCATACCGGGAATCTTCACGTCGTCGACGTAACGTCCGCCGCCGCGCACCAGACGCGGGTCTTCGAACCGCGGAACGCCCTGGCCAATGCCAAATTCACCCATGGCTCGCT
The DNA here is from genome assembly GCA_019246455.1 of Pseudolabrys sp. Lineage (GTDB taxonomy): Bacteria > Pseudomonadota > Alphaproteobacteria > Rhizobiales > Xanthobacteraceae > Pseudolabrys. The sequence goes on along the minus strand of JAFAQJ010000421.1, from coordinate 130 downwards.
CTCGATTTCACGTAATGTCACCGGGCGCGTGACGCGGAGGGAAGTAGGCCCTGAGGGTCAGCTCTCTTTTAATCTAGCGGCGACAGTCGGCGCGAAGTAAGTCAGCACGCCGTCGGCGCCGGCGCGCTTG
>JAFAQJ010000220.1 GCA_019246455.1 Pseudolabrys sp. | reverse complement strand
CTCGGCGAACGATCTGATCGCGCTTTATCTCGGCCTCGAGTTGATGTCTCTCGCTCTCTACGTTGTCGCGGCCTCGAACCGCGATAGCGTGCGCTCGACCGAAGCCGGCTTGAAATATTTTGTGCTGGGCGCGCTGTCGTCCGGCATGCTGCTCTATGGCGCGTCGCTGGTGTATGGCTTCACCGGCACCGTGAGCTTCCAGGGCATCGCCAAAGCGGCGGGGACGGGTGGTATCGGCCTGATCTTCGGCCTCGTTTTCCTGTTTGTCGGGTTCTGTTTCAAGATTTCAGCCGTGCCGTTCCATATGTGGACGCCGGACGTGTACGAGGGCGCGCCAACGCCGGTAACGGCATTCTTCGCCGGCGCGCCGAAGGTTGCTGCGATCGCGATGTTTGTGCGCGCGACGATTGTGGCGTTTCCTGGCATCACGCACCAATGGCAGCAGATCGTAGTGTTCGTCGCGATCGCCTCAATGCTGCTCGGCTCGTTCGCCGCCATCGGGCAGCGCAACATCAAACGCCTGCTCGCGTACTCTTCGATCGGTCACATGGGCTTCGCGCTGGTCGGACTTGCTGCGGGAACGGCCGAGGGCGTGCAGGGCGTGATGGTCTATATGGCGATCTACGTTGCGATGACGCTCGGGGCTTTCGCGGTCGTATTGTCGATGCGGCGCGGCGGCCGGCTGGTCGAGAACATTGCCGATCTCTCCGGCCTGGCGCGCACACATCCCGGCACGGCGTTCTTTCTTGGCGCGCTGATGTTCTCGCTGGCAGGTGTTCCCCCGCTCGCCGGGTTCTTTGCGAAATTCTATGTGTTTCTAGCCGCTATCAAGGCCGGGCTCTACTTGCTCGCCGTGGTCGGCGTGGTCGCCAGCGTGATCGGCGCTTACTATTATCTCGTGATCGTCAAGGTGATGTATTTCGACGCGCCGGAGAAGGGCTTTGCGCCCATGCCAGCGTCGCTGCGGCTGGTGCTCGTCGTTGCAGGACTGATCAACATTTTGTTCTTCGCCTATCCGGCGCCATTGCTCGGCGCGGCGACTGCGGCGGCAAAATCGCTATTCTGAGTGCGCGATTTCCGAAAAGCGTGAAGCGATTTTCGGATAAGAACGCGCAAACGAGATGAACCGCGAAGCCACGGACCTGGCGGGGGTCCGGCACGTGCACTACGAGACGCTTGGCTCAACCAACGCCGAGGCGCTGGCACATGCGCGTGCCGGCGAGCGCGGTCCGTTGTGGATCACCGCCGCGACGCAGACCGCGGGCCGCGGCCGACGCGGCAATAGCTGGACTTCCGAACCCGGCAATCTGTTCGCAACATTGCTGTTGGTCGAGCCCTCCAGCATGGCCGCGGCGCCGCAAATTTCCTTTGTCGCGGCTCTCGCCACGCACGACGCCATTACAACCTGTGCCCCGACATTAGGGTCGGTGACGCGGCTCAAATGGCCAAACGATCTGCTGATTGCCGGGAAGAAGGCTGCAGGATTGTTGTTGGAGGGCGATAGCGGTCCACCGGCCGCGGTGGCTGTCGGCATTGGCATCAACTGCGCAAGTCATCCGGAATTGACCGAATATCCTGCCACCGATTTGCGGGCGGAGGGCACGCCTGTCGACGTGATGGCTCTACTTGATGTGCTCGCCGTCGCAATGACACGCCGCCTAACGCAATGGAATGCCGGTGCCGGATTTGCATCGATCCGGGGAGACTGGCTAGCGCGCGCAAGCGGTATTGGTGACCAGATCCGGGTCCGCCTCCCGGAGCGCGAGGTTCATGGACGATTCCAGAGCGTCGACGCGGCCGGCCGCCTTTTGCTGGCGCATATCGACGGTTCGGTGCAAACGATCACCGCTGGCGAAGTCTTTCCGTTCAATGCCGGAGCGAGTCGATGAGCAGCCAACTCGTGTTCGCGCCGCTTGGCGGCATTGGCGAGATCGGCATGAACCTGTCGATCTACGGCCTCGGCGACGAGCGCCGCCGCAACTGGCTGATCGTCGATGTCGGTGTGTCGTTCGCAGCCGAAGAGCATCTGCCCGGCGTCGATTTGGTCTTGCCCGATATTCGCTACCTTGTCGAAGAACGCCGCAATATCGCCGGCATCGTGCTGACTCATGCGCATGAGGACCATTTCGGCGCGCTGATTGATTTGTGGCCGCAGATCAAAGCGCCGGTTTACGCGACACCGTTCACGGCGGCGCTGCTCGAAGCCAAACGTGCCAGCGAACCCGGCGCATCCGAGATTCCGGTCAAGGTCGTCGAATTAGGGTCGCGCTTTCACATTGGCGCCTTCGACGTCGAGCTGGTTTCCGTCGCGCATTCGATTCCGGAATCGAACGCGCTGATTATCCGCACTCATGCCGGGAATGTCTTACACACCGGGGATTGGAAAATCGATCCGACGCCGATACTGGGTCCGCCGACTGACGAGAAGAAATTGCGGGCGCTCGGTGAGGAAGGCTGTCTTGCGCTGATCGGCGACTCGACCAATGCCGTGCGTGAGGGGCGCTCGCCATCGGAAGCCGAGGTCGCCAAGACTATCGCGCAACTCATCAAGAGCGCGCCGAGGCGCGTGGCCGTCACGACTTTCGCCTCAAATGTCGCGCGGTTGCGCGCGGTCGCCGATGCTGCCAAGGCGGCTGGCCGCGAAGTGGTGGTGGTCGGTCGAGCGATGGAGCGGATCACGCAGGTCGCACGCGAGACCGGCTATTTCGATGGCGTGCAGGATTTCCGCTCGCAGGAGGCTTACGGCTACCTACCGCCGGAAAAAGTCGTAGCGCTGTGCACCGGCAGTCAGGGCGAACCGCGGGCTGCCTTGGCCCGCATTGCCGAAGACCAACATCCCGAGGTGACGTTATCGAGGGGTGACCGAGTGATTTTCTCGGCCCGCACCATTCCGGGCAACGAGAAGGCGGTCGGCCGCGTGCTCAATGGGCTGATCGAACAGGGGATCGAAGTCATCACTGATCGCACTCATCTCGTCCACGTGTCGGGTCATCCGCGCCGCGCCGAGCTCGAAGACATGATCGGCTGGGTAAAACCGAAGATTCTGATCCCGGCGCACGGCGAGGCGCTGCATTTGTCGGAACACGCGTCGCTCGCGCGCAAGCTAGGCGTGCCGACGGTCATGACCTGCCGCAACGGCGATTTGGTCGAACTTGCGCCGACCCCGGGCGTCATTGACGAGGTGCCTGCCGGACGTCTTTACAAAGACGGCGTGATCCTGGTGGATGCGCAGGCGCGCACGGTCGCGGACCGCAAGCGGCTGGGTTTCGCCGGCGCGATCTCGGTCGCACTCGCGCTCACCGAGAAAGGCGAACTGGCGGCTGATCCAGAAATCGACCTGATCGGGATTCCGGAACGCGACCGAAAAGGTGAACTGATTGCAGACGCCGCTTATGACGCGGTAATCGAGACGTTTGAATCGCTGCCGCGGGCACGGCGACGCGACCCGGACTCAGTGGCTGAAGCGGTGCGGCGCGGCGTGCGCGGCGTGGTCGCAGAGCGCTGGGGCAAGAAACCAATGTGTCACGTCCATGTTCTGGCGGTATAAGCAAAAGCCGGGCAAGAAAGCGAAGCGAGCAAAGCATGATCGGACGGCTCAATCACGTCGCCATCGCGGTACGCGACATTGCCAAAGCGTCGGATATTTACAAGAAAACGTTGGGCGCTGAAGTGTCCGCGGTGGTGCCGCAGCCCGATCACGGCGTCTCGACCGTGTTCATTACTTTGCCCAACACCAAGATCGAATTGCTCGAGCCGCTCGGCGCGGATTCACCGATCGCCAAATTTCTCGATCGCAATCCCGACGGCGGAATTCATCACATCTGCTACGAGGTCGCGGACATCAAGGCGGCGCGCGATCAGTTGCTGAAGCAGGGCGCACGCGTGCTCGGCAGCGGCGAACCCAAGATCGGCGCGCACGGAAAGCCAGTGTTATTTCTGCATCCGAAGGACTTCAACGGCACCTTGGTCGAACTCGAACAGGCCTGACAAAGCGTGCAGACTTCGACCGCCATCGCGATCTATTTCCTGATTTGGTGGATAACATTATTTGCGGTGCTTCCGTTTGGCGTCAAAAGTCAGCACGAGGAAGGCGAGTTTGCGCCGGGTACCGATCCCGGTGCACCCGCCATGGCTCGGATCGGCACGAAGCTGATGTGGACCACGATCGTGGCAACCACAATTTTCGCGATTGGCGCCTTCGTTTATCGCTCGGGGCTTTTTGAAATCGACGGCTTCATGAGCTGGCTTCGCTCGCCGCGATAAAAAAAGAGCAGGGCGCGGGCCCTGCTCGTCGAATGTCTTGTTCCTCTTCGGCTCCGGCTGTTCCTCCACAACCCTTATGACCGGAACGGCGGCGCATCTCGGCGCGCCGAGGATTTTCCTCCCAAGACTTGGACCGCTGAATCGGGCCCACAAAGACCCTCCCCACGGCGCAAATACCGTAGTCCATTACCTAATAGCTGTCATCTGGATAGTGCGCCAGAAATTACATTTTGTGGTCCGACATCCCCGGCGTCTTGTCGTCCGGCGGCGGATGCTGGGCGTTCATGCCCTCGACATTGAAGACCACATCGACTGAGCCCGCTTTCTCAAAGACCAGCGTGCCCTTGAGCCGGTCGCCTTCCTTGAGCGCCGCCTTGAGCCCCATCAACATCAGATGATAACCGCCCGGGGCGAGGCTTAGCGTTCCGCCGGGAGGAACTATCAGCCCGCCGGATGCTGGGCGCATGGTCATCACGCCGTCTTTCATCGACATCTCGTGGACCTCGACCTTATCGGCGACTCCGGGCACGGACACCGAAACCAGCCGGTCCGGCACCGAACCGTTGTTGGTCACGGTGAGGTATCCCGCCCCAACGGCTGCGCCCTTTGGCGTCGCCCGGCTCCAGGGATGGCCGATTTTGAGAACCCCGGCTTGGAAGTCATGCGCCTGAGCGGCAAAGGTCGCCAACACAATCAGGGTGGCAGTCGCGAACGGAATCAGTCTCACGATGTCCTCTACTTGCCGGCTGCCGAAAAACTGATTGAGAAACCGGAGCCGATGCGGCTGTCTATCATTACCTACATGCCCTTGTCTTTTAAGCCCCGATCACGTTTCACTCGTCGGCCTTCGCCACGATTCCAGGTTTCTGATGCGCCTGTCCCGCTATTTTCTGCCGATCCTGCGTGAAACGCCGAAAGAGGCTGAGATCGTCTCGCATCGGCTGATGCTGCGCGCCGGCATGATGCGGCAGGAGGCTGCCGGAATCTATGCGTTCCTGCCCCTCGGGTTCCGCGTCCTCCAGAAAATCTGCCGGATCGTGCGCGAGGAGCAGGACCGCTCGGGCGCGATAGAGCTCCTGATGCCGACCATCCAGTCTGCCGATCTGTGGCGCGAGAGCGGCCGTTACGATGCCTACGGCAAAGAGATGTTGCGCATCAAAGACCGCCACGAGCGCGACATGCTCTATGGTCCGACCAACGAGGAGATGATCGCGGAAATCTTCCGCGCCTCGGTGCGCTCTTACAAAGATCTGCCCCTCAATCTCTATCACATCCAGTGGAAATTCCGCGACGAGGTGCGGCCGCGGTTCGGCGTGATGCGCGGCCGCGAATTTCTGATGAAGGACGCTTATTCGTTCGATATCGATCAGGCCAGCGCGCGGCATTCCTACAACAAGATGTTCGTCGCTTATCTGCGCACTTTCGCGCGGCTCGGTCTCAAATCGATTCCGATGCGTGCTGACACCGGTCCGATTGGCGGCGATCTCAGCCACGAATTCATCATCCTCGCCGAAACCGGCGAGAGCGAAGTATTCTGCCACCGCGACTATCTCGATTTCGTCGTGCCGGACGAGAATGTCGACTTCGATAATGTCATTGAATTGCAGGCGACGGTCGACAAATGGACCTCGCTCTACGCCGCGACCTCGGAAATGCACGATGCCGCCGCCTACGGCAAGATTTCGCCGGACAAGCAGGTGTCGGCGCGCGGCATCGAGGTCGGCCACATCTTCTACTTCGGCACCAAATATTCCGAGCCGATGAAAGCGGTGGTCGCGGGACCCGACGGCAAGGAAGTACTGGTCCACGGCGGCTCTTATGGCATCGGTCCATCGCGCTTGGTCGCGGCGATCATTGAGGCTTCGCACGATGAAGCCGGCATCATGTGGCCGGAACCGGTTGCGCCGTTCAAGGTCGCGCTGCTCAACCTCAAGCAGGGCGACGCCGCGACTGACGGCGCATGCAACAAAATTTATAGCGCGCTCTCCGCCAAGGGGGCGGATGTGCTCTACGACGACCGCGACGAGCGCGCCGGCGCCAAATTCGCCACAGCCGATCTAA
>JAFAQJ010000078.1 GCA_019246455.1 Pseudolabrys sp. | reverse complement strand
GCAGCAATCGCCGCCGGGTCATGACCGGCCACGCGGGACGCATTCCACCCGGAGGCTTCGAACCGTTTCACCTGATCGGTGCTGTCGGAAAGCGAGATCTTCCCGTCAATCGAGATGCCATTGTCGTCGAACAATACGATCAACTTCGACAGCTTGAGATGGCCAGCAAGCGCAATCGCTTCCTGCGAGATGCCCTCCATCAGGTCGCCATCTGAGGCGAGCACGTAGGTTTTGTGATCGACGGCTTCTTTGCCGAATATCGCGGCGAGGTGCCGCTCCGCAATCGCGAAGCCAACCGCGTTGGCGATGCCTTGGCCGAGCGGCCCTGTTGTCGTTTCGATACCCGGCGTGACGAAGTTTTCCGGATGGCCTGGCGTGCGGAAATTCAGCTTGCGGAAATTCTTGATGTCGTCGATCGAGACCGACGAGTAGCCGAGCAAATAGAGCAGGGCATAGATGAGCATCGAGCCATGACCAGCGGACAGAATGAAGCGATCGCGGTCGGGCCAGGCCGGCGCGGCAGGATCGAACTTCAAAAACTGCGTGAACAAGACCGTTGCAATGTCCGCGGTGCCCATCGGCAGACCGGGATGGCCGGATTTCGCTTGCTCGACCGCATCCATCGCCAGCGCGCGGATCGCATTTGCCATGTCGTTATGAGCGTTGCGCTCATGCAGGACACTTGCCCCCGCAGGCTCGTTGCGGGGCGCGGTCGACATTGCTGATGGACTCATGAATGGGGCCTGTTTTGCGGCACCGATAGCATGTGAGACCCTTGAGTCAATGTGACGGCGCAATCGGCACGGAACCATGCACAGGACCGCAAAACAGCGGGGCATATCGCGGCGCGGAGATTGACGGCCCTATCGCGCGATACCTAAAGTCCTTCTCTTAAGCAATTGCGGCTGCACGGTTTTCTGGTGTGAGAAACAGGCAATGGCGGAGCCGGGTGCACTCGACGCGGCAGTCAGGCGTTTAGCGCTCGCGCTCGACGCGCTGGATGCTGCGGTCGAGCGGCGGCGAGAAGCCGACCGCAGCGAAGAACGGCTTGCAAACCAGCTTCACGTGCTCGGCGTTGATCGAACACGGCTCGCAGCGGCGCTCGATGGTGAGGCGGCGCGCTCGCGGCGGTTGGAAGAAACTAATCGCGAAATCGCTCGTCGGCTCGATACCGCGATTGCTTCAATTAGGTCGGCGATCGGCAACCAGGACTAACCGCGCGATGGGTCAAGTCACTGCTACGATCGCCGGACGCCAGTTCCGTCTCGCCTGCGAGGACGGACAAGAAGAACATCTTCAGGGCTTGGCCAAGAACATCGATGCCCGGATCGACGATCTGCGCAAGAAATTCGGCGAGATCGGCGAAGCGCGGCTCACCGTAATGGCGGCGTTGACGGTGGCCGATGAACTCGCCGAAGCAGGCCGCCAGATACGGCGCATGCAGGAAGAAATCGAGGGACTGAATGATGCGCGGGTGGTTTCGACAGACCGCGCGCGGGAGGCGAACACCGCGGTCGTTAACGCCTTCAATTCCGCCGCTGAGCGGCTCGAAAACATCACTAAAAAGCTTAACGCATCGCTGCCTGGCAGTGGCATCGCGATTGGCTGAGTGGCGTTCGTCGCTCCAAAGTCATACATTCCTGATGCGGGGCTGCGAGGTGCGTCAGGAGCACATTCCCCGGGGCCTTACGATCCCAAAGGGAGCTGTCCCTGACCGAGACCGTGGTCTCAGTCATATGGCGCCCACCTACTTCTGTAGGTTCCCGGGATCAGACTCCAACGGCCATCGCGGCTCCGCACTTACGTTTGATGAGCAACTCCATCCCGAGAGAAAATCCAAAGGCGGTCATTCGTCAGCAAATGCTGGCGCGGCGTGACGCGCTGCCGGCTGAAGCGCGCGCCGCCGCAGCGCAGACCATCGCCGACCGGCCGTTCCTGCTCAACGTGCACGGGAAAATTGTGTCCGGGTTCATGCCGCTCAAATCAGAAATCAGCCCCTTGCCGTTGTTGCGCAAGCTAGCCGACGCCGGAGCCAGCTTGGCGCTTCCCGCCATCGCAGGGCGAGGCAAGCCGCTCATCATGAGGGCCTACAAGTTTGGTGACGAGTTTGCGCGCGGCCAATGGGGCATTCGCGAGCCGAAGCCGGAATCGCCGGAGGTCGACCCGGACATTCTGGTCGTCCCGCTTGCTGCCTTCGACCGCCGTGGTCATCGCATCGGTTATGGCGCCGGATATTACGACATGACGATCAGGCGGCTGCGGTCGCTGAAGCCTGTGATTGCCGTTGGGATTTGCTTCGTCGCGCAGGAAATCGAGCGGGTCCCGTCGCACGATCGCGACGAGCCGCTGGATGTTGTGCTAACCGAGAACGAGACGATTGATTTGCGCCCCGCGCGCTGACAAGCGGGTTAGAATGTGAGTTGGGATGCGTATTCTTTTTATCGGTGACGTTGTGGGCCGTTCTGGCCGCATCGTTGTCGTCGAACGGCTGCCCAGTCTGATTGCCGACTGGAAACTGGATCTTGTCGTCGTCAACGGTGAGAATTCGGCCGGCGGATTTGGCATCACCGAAGCGATCTATCACGAGCTTGTCGACGCCGGCGCGGACGCGATCACCCTCGGTAATCACGCCTGGGATCAACGTGAGGCGCTTGTGTTCATCGAGCGCGCGCCGCGATTGATCCGTCCCATCAACTATCCCCCTGGGACGCCTGGGCGTGGCGCGGCTTTGATCGACGCCAAAAACGGCAAGCGCGCGCTCGTCGTGAACGTCATGGGCCGTCTGTTCATGGATCCGTTGGACGATCCCTTCGCGGCAGT
>JAFAQJ010000055.1 GCA_019246455.1 Pseudolabrys sp. | reverse complement strand
GGCGACATACCGCGCCGCGCCGAACGGCTCATCGAGGTGACCTACGAGGCAATGATGCGCGGTATCGCCGTGATCAAGCCGAACGCCACGACTGGCGACATCGGCCACGCCATCCAGACTTATGTCGAAGGCCAAAATATGAGCGTGGTGCGCGACTTTTGCGGCCACGGCCTCGGCAAACTGTTTCACGACGAGCCGAACATCGTCCACGTCGGACGGCCGGGTGAAGGCGTGGTGCTCAAGCCCGGCATGCTTTTCACAGTCGAGCCGATGATCAATCTCGGCCGGCCGCATGTGAAGGTGCTGTCCGACGGCTGGACAGCGGTGACCCGCGACCGCTCGTTGTCGGCGCAGTTCGAGCACACGGTCGGCGTTACATCGACGGGGGCCGAGATCTTTACGCTGTCGCCCAAGCATCTCGAAAAGCCGCCATACTAGATTTGATCCGGCCGCTTCCACCGTGAGAGTGATCTGATTACTGCCGTACCAATCGATACGGGTTGGGCGCGTCGGGCACGCGTTGCCAGGTCTTATCGTCGACCGACTCGAACCGCCATGGATTGCCGCGCGCCTGCATCAGCATCAGTTCGTCGCGGTCGATCCGCCACTGATTAAAACCAAGCCGTACGATCGCGGCGTCGCAGCCCGGCTTAGCGGACAACGTCAGGCCGTCCTCTCCCGGCGTGGTAGTGAACGTCAGCGTACAAAGCGTCTTGCCGCCGCGCGTAATCACCCAATCGCCGGCGAAGTCTTCCGGCGGCTTCGGCGGCGGCCCTGCGGCGCCCGGTTTTTGCAGGAACACTACGCCAAGGCCCGGCGTCGGCGCTTCGAAGATACTGTCCTCAACCTCACTGAATTCGATGACCGATTTGCCCTTGCCGTCGGTGAGTCGCAGCAGGTCGCTGTCAGGATATTTCCAGCCGGTCACGTCCTTTACCGGCGGGAACAGGTCAGCGCACTTCGCCTCGAATTCAACCTTGAATCCGCCGCCGCCTTTGTCAGTCGAGAATGTCACCGCGCAGGCCCTGTCACGCTCGGCATTCGACAGCTCCCAGGCGCCGACCATTTCCTTTTCGGAGTCGTTCGGCGGCGCGTTTTGCGCAATGGCAGGCGCTGCAAGGACAGCGGTCACACAAATAGCGGCGTAGCGCAGAGTCAGCATGGCTATACCAGAGCGGTGATCGGGTTCTCGATGAAGCCTTTGAATACCGACAAAAGTTCGGCACCGAGCGCGCCGTCCACCACGCGATGATCGCATGACACCGTCACCGTCACCTGATCAACGAATTTGATGCTGCCGTCGTCGGTCTCGACCGGCGCACGACGGCTGGCGCCGACCGCGAGGATCGTGGCATGCGGCGGACTGATGATGGCAGAGAATTCACGCACACCATGCATGCCGAGATTGGAGATCGCACTCGAACCGCCCTGGTATTCCTCGGGACGCAGCTTCTTGTCGCGCGCACGGGAGGCGAGATCGCGCATCTCGGATGAAATTGCGGTGAGCGATTTAGTCTCGGCGTTGCGGATCACCGGCGTGATCAACCCACCGTCGAGCGCGATCGCAACTCCGATATCGGAATTCATGAAGCGCAAGATACGGTCCTCAGCCCACACGGCGTTCGCCGCCGGCACCCGCTGCAGCGCCACCGCCCAACACCTGATGACGAAATCATTGAGGGAGAGCTTGAATGCAGGATTGCCCTCTTTGTCTTGCGGCGCCGAGCGATTGGCCTCTTCGCGCATGGCGATGAGGCGGCCGACCGTGCAATCCATCGTCAGATAGAAATGCGGAATGGTTTGTACTGCCTCGGTCAGCCTTGCGGCGATGGTGCGCCGCATGGAGTCGAGCGAAAGTTCCTCATACGCAATGCCGGCGTAGAGCGCCTTGACCTGGGCGGCGCTGGCACCTGTCCTGATACCTAAGCGGGCGGAGGACGGCGCGACCTTCTCGACATCGCCCGCGACGATGCGGCCGTGCGGGCCGGAGCCGGAGACTTTAGAGAGGTCGATGCCGTGCTCGCTGGCAAGACGGCGCGCGAGCGGTGTAATCTGCGCACCACCGATTTTAGCCGGACCGAAATTCTTGTCTGGCGTGCGGACTTCGCGCCACGGCGACATGATGGGATAGGCGAACGACGACGCCTGCTGCCGTTCGTCCCCGCGAACGCGGGGACCCAGTTCTTTCTGAACTTGCAGCGCCTGGGTTCCCGCTTGCGCGGGAACCGACGGAGTTTGTTGCGCTGGCTTTGAAGCACGAGCTGCAGGCGCAGCAGGCTTCAGCGCTGGTGAGGCCGCCTCTCCGCTCCCTGAAATCACCGCGACCACGGCGCCGACTTTCGCCACCTCGCCGACGTCGAAATTGATCGTCGTCAGGGTGCCGGCCGACGTCGCCGGCACCTCCATCGAAGTCTTGTCGGTCTCGATTTCGAACAGATTGTCGCCCGGCTTAACGGCGTCGCCGGCCGATTTGAACCATTTGGTGATCTTGCCCTCGGCGACGGTTTCGCCGAGCTGCGGCATCAGGACGTCCACTTAAATGCTCACCACGTCGTCGAAATGTATTGCGTCTCGAGAAATTCCTGCAGGCCCTCGTGCGCGCCTTCGCGGCCGATGCCGGACTGCTTCATGCCACCAAACGGCGCGGCGGGATCGGATACGAGGCCGCGGTTCAAGCCTATCATGCCGAAGTCCAGCCTCTCGGAGACGCGCATACCGCGCGCCAGATCTTTCGTGTAGAGGTACGCCACGAGACCATACTCGGTGTCATTGGCTCGCGTGATGACTTCGGATTCTTCCTTAAAGGTCTGCAGCGAAGCGACCGGTCCGAAGATTTCCTCATTCAGCATCTTGGCGCTGTTCGGCACGTTGGAGAGCACGGTCGCCGGGTAGAAGTAACCGGTACCCTCCGGCTTCTTGCCGCCCACCAGGATTTTCGCGCCCTTGCCGACTGCGTCGTCGACCAACTCGACCACCTTGTCGAGGCCTTCCTTGTTGACCAACGGACCGAGCGCCACGCCGTCGTCGAGGCCGTTGCCCATTTTCAGCGAGCCCATCTTGGCGGTGAGCTTTTTCGAGAATTCGTCTGATACCCTCTCGTGCACATAGAACCGGTTCGCCGCCGTACAAGCCTCGCCCATGTTGCGCATCTTGGCGACCATCGCGCCGTCGATCGCGGCGTCGATATCGGCATCTTCGAACACGATGAACGGCGCGTTGCCCCCTAGTTCCATCGCCGTCTTGAGCACATTGTCGGCGGCGCTGTGCAAAAGCTTGCGGCCAACCTCGGTCGAGCCGGTGAATGAGACCACACGAACCCGGGGATCGTGCAGCATCGCATCGACCACCGGGCCGGAGCGGCGCGACGGCAACACGTTGACGACGCCGGCCGGAACGCCAGCCTCTTCGAGGATCGGCATCAGCGCGAGCATCGTGAGCGGCGTTTCCGACGCCGGCTTGAGCACGACAGGACAGCCGGCGGCGAGCGCCGGCCCGATCTTTCGCGTCGCCATCGCCGCGGGGAAATTCCAAGGCGTCACCAGCACGGCGAGGCCGGCCGGTTTGTGATGCACGAAAATGCGCGCGCCGGACGACGGCGCCATGCCGTTTTGCCCGAGATTGCGCACGCCTTCCTCGGCGTACCAGCGGAAGAATTCGGCGGCGTAGGCCACCTCGCCGCGCGAGTCGGACAGCGCCTTGCCGTTCTCGATGGTGATGAGCTTCGCCAGACGCTCAGCGTCGCGCATGATTAGGTCATAGGCCTTGCGCAGGATTTCGCCGCGCTCGCGCGGCTTCTTCGCGGCCCACGGACCGAACGCGGCCTGCGCGGCATCGAGCGCCGCTTTGGCGTCGTCGGTCGAGGCCGAGGCCACCGAGGCGATCTTCTGTTCGGTCGCCGGATCGATCACATCAAACCGCGCGCCGTCCGAGGCCTTTTTCCACTTTCCACCGATCCACAGGTCGGTCGGCACATTGGCGAGCAGGTTGTCGTAATTGGCCATGACGCTTACTCCTGGACAAAACTAGCTTCCCAGCGACCGTTTGACCGTCTCGGCGATGCGCTGCGGTGTCGGCAGGACAATATCCTCGAGGATGTCGGCGGCCGGCAGCGGAATATGCGGCGTCGTGATGCGTACCGGCGGGCCATCGAGTTCATAGAATGCCTCATCGGCCACGATCGACACAATCTCGGCACCCCAGCCGCACAGCCGCGGATTTTCTTCAACCGTAAACAGCCTGTGGGTCCGTGCGACCGAGCCAAGAATGGTCTGCGTATCGAGCGGCACCAGCGAGCGCACATCGACAACCTCGCAATCGATGCCATGTTCCGATTTCAGCGTCTCGGCAGCCGCGAGCGCGCGGGGCACCATTAGGGCGAGCGCGCAGATCGTTGCATCCTTGCCGGGCCGTACGATCTTGGCGCTGCCGAGCGTGTCGACAATTTCGCCGTCAGGAACCTCGCCCTTCATCGGGTAGAGTGACTTGTGCTCGAAGAAGATCACCGGATCAGGATCGCGCACCGCCGCCGCCATCAGGCCGATTACATCGCGCGGCGTCGATGGCGCGACGACCTTGAGGCCGGGGATCATCATACACCAGTTCTCGACGCTCTGGCTGTGTTGTGCGCCGAAGCGCGAGCCCGCGCCGTTGCCAGTGCGTACGACCAGCGGACATTTAGTCTGGCCATTCGACATGTAGCGGCTCTTCGGGAATTCGTTGGCGATGTAGTCAAAGCACACCGCGAAGAAATCCGAAAACATGATCTCGGCGATAGGCTTCAAACCCGTCATCGCTGCGCCCATAGCCGCGCCGAGGATCGCCTGCTCGGAGATCGGTGTGTCGCGCACGCGCAGCGGCCCGAACTGCTCGAATAGCCCGACAGTGGCCTTGAACACACCACCAGCTTTGGCGACGTCCTCACCGAGAAATACGACGTCCGGGTCGCGCGTCATCTCCTGCGCGATGCCGCGCGCGACCGCGTCGCGATAGGTCATCTCGGCCATGCTAATTTCTCCAAGCCCAGCCACCGTCGGCATAGACGTCGGTGGTCAGGATATCGAGCGGCGGCATCGGCGCCCTCTTGCAGGCTTCGGTGGCGTCATCGACTTCCTGGCGCACTGACGCATCAATGTCGTCGATCGCCTTCGGTCTGACGCCGAACTGCTTGAGGCGGTCCTTGTAGATCTTGATCGGATCGCGCAGCTTCCATTTTTCAAGCTCGCCTTCCGGGCGATATTTCGCCGGGTCGGCGCGTGAATGGCCGCTATGGCGATAGGTCAGGCATTCGATCAGCGACGGCCCGTTGCCGGCGCGCGCTTTTTCGAACGCGGCCCGAGCGGCTCGATAGACGACATCCGCGTCATTACCATCGATCACGATCTTCTCGAGGCCGTAGGCGGCGGCGCGGTCGCCAGCGGGCGACTTCACGGCCGTCACATCACCGATCGGCGTGTATTCCATGTACAGGTTGTTCTCGCACACGAAGACAACCGGCAGCTTCCACACAGCGGCAAAATTGAGCGCCTCGTGGAATGCACCGATGTTGGTCGTGCCGTCGCCGAAGAAGCAGACTGAAACGTCCTTGTCGCCCTTATACTGCGCTCTCCAGGCGGCGCCGCAGGCGATCGGCAGATGGGCGCCGATAATCGCATACGACCCCATCACACCGTGCTCTTCCGACGTCAGATGCATCGAGCCGCCCTTGCCGCGCATCAGGCCATTGTCGCGCTGCATGAGTTCGCCGAGCACTTTCTCGACACTGACGCCGCGCGCCAACGTATGGGCGTGACCGCGGTAGGTGCAAAACGACAAGTCGCCTTTCTGCATCGCGCAAGCAAAACCGGCGGCGACCGCCTCCTGGCCGAGCGAGAGATGGCTCGTCCCCTTCACCAGATTCTGCAGGAACAGGTCGAAGGCGCGTTGCTCGGCTTCGCGGATCACGACCTGCGTGCGGTAGAGTTCAAGGCGCTTCTTTTCCCCAATATCGTCGTTGAGGCCGGCGCTGCCGCTCGGCCGCTCGTTTTGTAACGCCATGAAAACCCTCGAACCACCGTCGAAATCGGTGCGAAACTTAACGCCGCGAGCGCTGCTTAGGCAACCGGCGCCGAAGGCTCGACTTTGCGCACCGTTTCACGGTGCAGCAGGTAGAGCCCGGACACGATCACGATCGCGCCGCCCACGATCGTCCAATAATGCGGCACATCACCGAAGACAAAGAAGCCCAACGCCGTAGTCCATACCATCTGCGTATAAATGAACGGCGCCAGCGTCGAGGCCGGCGCCAGGCGGTGAGCGCGGATCAGCAGGTAGTGGCCACCGCCACCGAGCGCGCCGATCAGCACCATCAAGATGGAGATCAGCCAATTCTCCGGCGTCGTCCACACAAAAGGCACGACCGCCGTCATCGCCACCGCGCCGACCAGGCTTGTATAGAACTGTGTGGTCTCGTTGCTATCGGTACGAGACAGGACGCGCGTCGAAATAACATACAGCGCGTAGCAGATCACACCGCCGCACGGCAGCAGCAGCACCGGGTCTGTGTGACCGATGCCCGGCCGCGTCACCAGCAGCACGCCGAAGAAGCCGACGGTGATCGCGCTCCAGCGCCGCCAGCCGACCACCTCGCCGAGCAACGCGACTGAAATCACGGCGACGAGGAATGGTGTCGCAAACAGAATCGCCAGCACCTCATCGAGCTGCAGCCAACGCAGCGCGAACAGGTTGAGGACGGTTGAAAGCAACAACAGTGCCGAGCGGCCGACCTGAAACAGCGGTCGATTGGTCTTCATCAGGCGCGGCTGTGTCACCGGATTGGAGAACACCAGAGTCAACGCAAACGCGAAGAAATACCGCGCCCACACGACCTGCAGCGTATCCATGTGGTGGTTGAGATATTTTCCGGTGGCGTCGAGGCACGAGAACGATGCCACCGCCGCGCACATCAGCGCGATGCCGGTCAGCCTCTGGCGTCGAAGCGCAGTCGCGTCGATCAATAGGTCGCCCGTCCACCTGAAATGTCGAAGGCTGAGCCCGTCGTGAACGAGCAGTCTTCCGACGCGCAAAAAGCCGCAAGCGCCGCAATCTCATTGACCTCGACGAAGCGCCCACGCGGAATCTTCGACAGCATGTAGTTGATGTGCGACTGCGTCATCTGGTCGAAGATCGCGGTCTTGGCCGCGGCCGGCGTGATGCAGTTGACCGAGATGTTCTTGTCGGCGGTTTCCTTGGCGAGCGATTTGGTCAGTGAGATCACGCCCGCTTTCGAGGCCGAATAAGCAGGCGCGTTCGGGTTGCCCTCCTTGCCGGCGACCGACGCGATGTTGACGATACGTCCGTAATTCTGCGCGATCATGCCGGGCGCCACGGCTTTGCAGCAATGGAACTGCCCGTCGAGATTGATGGTCATCACCCGCCGCCATTCTTCGACCGTGTATTCCCACGTCGTGACGTTCTGTCCAGCGACGCCGGCGTTGTTAGTGAGAATGTCAATGCGGCCGAACGCCTTGACGGTGTCGTCACGGGCTCGCTCGACGTCTTTGTAGTTCGTGACGTCGCACGACACGACGATGGTCTTGCCGCGGTTCGATAGTTCCTTGGCGGTCTTCTCGGCGAGCGGCACGTCGCGGTCCCAGATCGCAACGCTCGCGCCGGAATCGAGGTAACGCTCGACGATGGCCCGGCCGATGCCCTGCGCCCCGCCGGTGACGGCCGCAAATCGGCCATTGAGATCAATCTTGTTCGCCATGAATTTCCCCCCGATTTTTTGACGGAAACGTTGGGTGCGCTGGGCAGCCTGTATAGCCCGGTCAATCTGCGAATTGCAGCTTGTTGACGGTATACCTGCCATCCGCAACGCCAAGATCGCCGTAGGCTCGGCGGCCCGCTATACGGGACGCTGATGGACACCATCCTCAGTACCGGCGCGCTCGCCCTCTATCTCTCGGCAGCCTTTTTCGGCGGCGTCGTCACTGGTCTCGCCGGCTTCGCGATGGGGCTGATCGTTTCCGGCATCTGGCTGCACATCCTCACGCCGCTGCAAACCACGACACTGATTGTGAGCTTCGGCCTCACGATGCAGAGCTACAGCATCTGGGCGATGCGCAAATCGCTCAATC
>JAFAQJ010000142.1 GCA_019246455.1 Pseudolabrys sp. | reverse complement strand
AGGGTCGTGCCGATCTGGCGCAGGCCTGTTTCCGCTTCCTCCCGGAGCGCGTGAAGCTCGATCTGGCAGGCTGGGCGGCCGAAGACATTTTCTCGCACGGCGTCTGATCGCCGATTTCGGCGTTTTTCGAGCGTAAAGCGTGCCGTTGAGGGGCCATATTCGCTTGCGAGTTTCTCGCGAGCACTTGAGAGGACCAGAACCAGGCCGAGCATGAATCCTGTGGCCGCATCCCGCGTCGACGAAGACACCGCACGCGCCTATTGGACGATGGGCCGTCACGACAGCGAACGTGCGTTCCGCGCGGCGCGCAAGCACAGCCGTCGGGTCCGTAAATTGCGCGTCGTTGTGCCGGGCGTCGTGATCGCCATTCTCGGCCTGATGCTCCTCTGGAGCTGGCTTAATCCGATGCGGATGTTCGAAGCTTTGCCGCTCAAGCTTGGCGACACAGTGATCTCCGGCACGAAGATCATGATGCAGGCGCCGCGGCTCGCCGGCTTCACCAAGGACTCCCGGCCCTACGAGCTAAGCGCCGCTTCTGCGTCTCAGGATCTCACCAAGCCGGACCTGCTCGAATTGCGCGACATCCGCGCCAAGATGAAAATGCAGGACGATGGCTTCACCGAATTGTCTGCCCGCAACGGTTCTTACGACAACAAGAAGGAAATTCTGACGCTGGGCGACGACGTCTACCTGGTGACGAGTGCCTACAAGGCGTGGCTCACCAATGCGGTCGTCGACACCCGCACTAGCAACGTGACGAGCGATAAGCCGGTCAAGGTTGAGATGCTGCAAGGCTTGCTCAACGCCAATAAATTGAAGGTCACGGAATCCGGCGATCTCATTACATTCGACGGCGGCGTGGTGATGGACTTGAAGCTCGACAACGCCAACGGGAGCGCGTCCAACAACGCGGCGCCGAAATGAAGTGTTGGCTTGCCGGCACCGCGGTAGCTTTGGTGGCAACCTTCTCGCCGGCATTGGCCGCGCCGAAAGGTGCTGCTGGTCCGCCGAACGCTGTGCAGGGCTTCTCGCAGAATCGCGACCAACCCGTTCACATCGAGGCGGCCAAGCTTGAAGTGCGGGACAAGGACAAGGTCGCGACCTTCACGGGTAACGTTCAGGTCATTCAGGGCGACACCGAAATGCGCTGCCGCACGCTCGTGGTGTTCTACGAGCAGGATGCCGCGAAGCCCGGCAACACCGTGCAGGCCGCAACGCCCGGGCCGGGCGGCGAGCAACGCATTAAGCGGCTCGAAGCCAAGGGCAATGTCGTTGTCACGCAGAACGATCAGGTCGCCACTGGCGATCAGGCGGTGTTCGAGATGGCATCCAATACGGTGACCATGACCGGCAAAGTGGTCGTGACACAGGGCCAGAATGTGCTGCGCGGCGATCGTCTGGTGGTCGATATGACCACCGGCACCTCGCGGGTCGAATCCGGCGACAAGGGGGAGGGGCGAGTGCAGGGCCTGTTCCTGCCCGGCAGTGGTCCGGCGCCGGCCGTGACCACGCCGGGTCGGCCAAATACGATCGCGCCGCCGGCGGTCAATAATGCCCAGCCGCGTCCCTCGCCATCACCCTCGCGGATCTATTGAAATTCCGTCCGGGACAACCGCGGCCGGTCCCGCATTCCGCGCAGGAATCGGCTAGGATTCCGCGCCTTTTGGCTGGTCCGGAACGCGCCCGCGAGGTCGCCGCTTGAAGCTTTTCTCGTTCTTTGGCCAACGCCCGCCGCGCGGCCGCGTTCAAGCGGCGACGCAGCCGGCCCGCGCGGTTCAAGTCACGCAACCGCGCGCCGCCGCGTCCCAGCCGCAGCGGCAGGCCGATGGTCGCCACAGCGCGCGGCAGGGCTATCTCGCCGCGCACGGCGTCGAGAAGACGTTCGCCGGCCGCAAGGTCGTGAAGGGCGTCACGCTCTATGTTCGTCGTGGCGAGGCGGTCGGTCTGCTCGGGCCGAACGGCGCCGGAAAAACCACCGTGTTCTACATGATCACCGGCCTGATCGCCGCTGACAAAGGCCGTATCGAGCTTGATGGCTATGATGTAACCCCGCTGCCGATGTATCAGCGGGCGCGCCTTGGCGTCGGTTATCTGCCGCAGGAAGCCTCGATCTTCCGCGGCCTCAATGTCGAGGACAATATCCGCGCGGTGCTCGAAGTCGTCGAACCCGATCGCCGCCGCCGCGAAGCCGATCTCAATGCGCTGCTCGAGGAATTCAACATCGCGCGGCTACGCAAGACGCCGGCGATCGCGTTGTCCGGCGGCGAGCGCCGGCGCGTCGAAATCGCGCGCGCGCTCGCGACGCGGCCAAGTTATATGCTGCTCGACGAGCCGTTCGCCGGCATCGATCCGATCGCGGTCGGCGACATCCAGGCGCTGGTGCGCCATCTCACCAATCGGGGCATTGGCGTTCTCGTCACCGACCACAATGTGCGCGAGACGCTCGGCCTGACCGACCGCTCCTACATCATCTATTCGGGCGAGGTGCTGATGGAGGGCCGCGCCGAGGATATCGTGAATAACCCGGATGTCCGGCGGCTGTATCTGGGCGAGGAATTCCGCCTCTAAGAGCATTAACCGCGTGCACGACGCAGGCCCTGCGATCAAATCGCATAGTGCAGCGCACCTCAAACTAGTATAAGCAAGAATCGGACCAAGTTTGAGGCCACCGGGGCTATGGCGCTTTCGCAACGATTGGAGTTTCGCCAGACGCAAGCGCTGGTGATGACGCCGCAGCTGATGCAAGCCATCAAGCTGCTGCAGCTCTCCTCGCTCGACCTCGCGGCTTACGTTGAAAACGAGCTTGAGAAAAATCCATTGCTCGAGCGCGCCAGCGACGATGACGGCCCACCCAAGGCCGAGGCTCCAGCCGACGTGGCGCCGGAATCGCCGGCCGAGGCGAGCGGCGAGCCGCAAGCGTCCGACTGGAGTGGTGAGGAATTCGAGACCAGCCGCACGTCGATGGAACAAGGGCTCGGCACCGAGCTTGAGAACGTCTTTCCCGACGCGGATGCCGGGTCACAAAAAGCGTCCGCGAACGCCGAGCCGCTGCCGGGATATTCCGAATGGTCCGGCACCGGCACCGGCAGCGGCGGCGGCGAAGACGGCAGCTACAATCTCGAAGCCTTTGTGTCCACCGAGACCACGCTCGCCGATCATCTGGCCGAGCAGATGAACATGGCGATCGGCGATCCAGTCCAGCGCATGATTGGCCAATATCTGATCGATATGGTCGACGAGGCCGGCTACCTCGCCGGAGAGACCGACTCGGTCGCTGAAAAACTCGGCGCGCCGCGCGAGAGGGTCGAGGCCGTGCTCGCGATCCTGCAGGGCTTCGATCCGGGCGGTGTCTGCGCGCGCAATCTCACCGAATGCCTCGCGATCCAGCTGCGCGAGCGCAACCGTCTCGATCCGGCGATGCAGGTGCTGCTCGACAATCTGGGGCTGCTCGCCAAGCGCGACATGGTGGCGCTGCGGCGCCTGTGCGGCGTCAACGACGAAGATCTCGTCGAGATGATCGCCGAAATCCGCAACCTCAATCCGAAGCCCGGCCTCGCTTTCGGCTCGACCACGGTGCAGCCGATCGTGCCCGACGTGTTCGTCAAAGCGGCGCCCGACGGCACCTGGCAGGTCGAACTCAACTCCGATACGCTGCCGAAAGTGCTGATCAATCAGCGCTACTACGCCAAGGTCTCGAAAACCGCGAAAAACGACAAGGACAAGACCTATCTCGCGGATTGTCTGCAGACCGCGACTTGGCTGGTGCGTGCGCTCGATCAGCGCGCCAAGACCATCCTCAAGGTGGCGATGGAAATCGTCAAACAACAGGACGCATTTTTTGTGCACGGCGTGCAGCATCTGCGGCCGCTCAATCTCAAGACGGTGGCGGATGCGATCAGTATGCATGAATCGACCGTGTCGCGCGTCACCGCCAACAAATACATGGCGACGAGCCGCGGCATTTTCGAATTGAAATATTTCTTTACCTCGTCAATCGCGGCGGCCGACGGCGGCGAAGCGCATTCAGCCGAAGCCGTGCGCGACCGCATTCGCCGCATGATCGATGCCGAACCGGCGAACGACATTCTGTCGGACGATACAATCGTCGATAAATTGCGCGAGGCGGGTATCGACATCGCACGTCGCACCGTCGCAAAATATCGCGAGGCGATGCGGATTCCGTCTTCGGTTCAACGCCGCCGCGACAAGCAGGTTACGGCGTCCTGAAGCGGCCGGAAACTCGGAACCGGCTTCGGCGCTCGTTTGTTGTGTTTGGACGTCACCAGGGAGGCGTTTCATGCCCTTTCGAATCTCCGGAAAAAACCTCGATGTTGGTCCCGCGCTGCGCAAACGCATTTCCGCGCGTATCGATGAAGCCACGGAGAAATATTTCGAGGGCGGTGGATATTCCGGACGCGCCACGATCAACAAAGACGGCTTCGGATTTCGTACCGAGTGCGAAATTCATCTTGATTCCGGGCGCATCCTTGAAGCGGAAGGCATGGATGCGGACCCGTATCTGAGTGCCGACAAAGCGGCCGTGCGTATCGAGACGCAATTGCGCCGTTATAACCGGCGGCTCAAAGACCGCTCGGGCGCGAAGGTCCGTCGCAAAATGAAGGCCATTTCAGAGGCCAGTTGAGGCCATTCAAGGCATTGACGGGACCAAAGTCGGTCCCTATGGTCCGCGCCTTTCCAAGCCCCATTCGGAACTTTTATGCCGCTCACCGACCTCGTTGCGCCGAACGCCGTCATTCCGGCGCTGAAGGTCAACAACAAGAAGCAGGCACTTCAGGAGTTTGCGGCGCGCGCGGCGGAACTGACCGGCCAGAGCGAGCGCGCGATCTTCGAAATTCTGCAGCAGCGCGAGAAGCTCGGCTCGACCGCCGTCGGCAACGGTGTTGCTATTCCGCACGGCAAGCTGCCGAAGCTCAATAAGCTGTTCGGATTGTTCGCACGGCTCGCGCGTCCGATCGATTTCGAGGCGCTCGACGGCCAGCCGGTCGATTTATGCTTCCTGCTCCTCGCGCCCGAAGGTGCCGGTGCGGATCATCTCAAGGCGCTGGCGCGCATCGCGCGCCTGCTGCGCGATCCGGAGATCGCGCACAAGCTGCGCGAGTCGGCCGACGCCAACGCGATCTACGCCGTGCTCGGCATGCAATCGGCGAGCGCCGCGTAAGCCCGCGCCGCCGCATCGTTTTCAGCAGATAGACGATGGCTCAGTGAACGCTGAGCGCCTCGAGCTCCTGGCTCCAGGCGTTGGCGACCGCGGCCTCGCGGCTGTCGGTCAGCATGATCGGCGTGCCGTTGGCGGCATTGAGCGTGAACAGCTTGATGCCCGGCGCCATCTCCGGCGCTTGCGGGAACAGCTTGCGCACATCCTCGGAGCGGATCGCCTTGACATACGCCACCTGGCCTTCGCCGAGATGGGCGAGTGCGTCGGGGGTGATCGCGGCAGCGATCGTCTGTTCAGTCGTCTTGGTTTCAGTCTTCATCGTTTCAGTCATGGGCCCTCGACTCCTTTCTGATTCAACGCAGGTCGAGTCCTGTTTCATGCGTTCACTTATTCGTGCTCCACAATCGAGATCGTGCGGACCACCCGGTCGGGTTCGGGCCGGACGAGATCGATCGACAGCAGCCCGTTCTTGAGGTCGGCACCCAGCACCTCCATGCCTTCCGCCAGCACGAAGGTGCGCTGGAATTGGCGCGCGGCGATGCCGCGGTGAAGATACTGCCGGCTCTTGTCGTCCTGCTGACGCCCCCTGATCACCAGTTGGCTTTCCTCGATTGTCACGTCGAGCTGATCGCGGGTGAAACCGGCGACCGCCAGCGTGATGCGCAGGCGCTCGGGGTTATTAGCCTCGCGCGCGAGACGCTCGATGTTGTAGGGCGGGTAGCCGTCTGCTCCTTTGGCGACGCGATCGAGGGCTCGCTCGATTTCGTCAAAGCCCAGGAGAAACGGGCTGGAGAGCGAAGGAACTCTCGACATGGATCTCAAAGTCCTCGTTACGAAGCGACTTTGACGGAGCCCGATAAGGCGCTCCGACGGCCAGCCGAGCTACGGCCGGTCTCACCCAATATGGGGAACCGTGGTTAAAGGTTCAAGAACACCAGGAATCTTGCGGTTTCGAAGGCATTCTTCGCAAGCGTTCTTGGTATCCGTGTTTCGCCCGCGCGGCGCAACGCCGGCAACAAGGCAGTGCCACGTCGCGCGCCAGCGTCCAGCAATCGGAAGTGACCTCGATCTTGATTTCCGGAGCGGCTCACGCGGCGAAATTTTCCGCCACAGATTAATCGTGAAATTTAATCTCTGCTGCTCGCGCGCCTTTGGTTAAATTAAACATCTCTCTTTGCCGTGTTTGGCTAAAAACTTCCTAACACCCGGCGCTTTCGCACGCTCCGCATGTATGGTCCCGCGTGGGACCGGTGGAGTTTGATGAAAGTTGTACGGAGTGAATCGTGATCGCGCGTAGTATCGATTTCGATCGTGACCCGTTTGAACCTTCAATCGAGGAAAAGATTTTCTTGGCCGCGAAACGCGGCTGCATCGCGTTCGCGACCCTCGCACTCACGCTCGGCGTCCTCGACATCGCCGGCGTGCATTCCGTCGCCGAAGCGACGGGTGTTTGGAGCTCCAGCCGCGAAGCGGTAGCCAGCTTTGGCGATCTGGTGCGCGGCGGCGTCTCCAACATCTCGATTTCGCCGTCGACATTTTCGTTCACATCGCCGTCCGATAGCGTGATTGTCCGGATTCCGAAAGACGAGCCGCGTGTTTCCAAGCTGCCGCCGGTCGTGCAGCCGCAGTCGCCGCTCTCCGACCTTTCGGCGATCGGCAGCAAGGACGCCGTGTCGTCGGCCATGACGTCACCTTCCATCGGCAAGCCGGCAAAGCTGGAGCGAGTGTCGCTGCCGGCTATCGAGCAGACCAAGCCTTTACCCGCGAATGTCTCGGAAAACGTGACGCTGCCGAAACCCTCGCCGATCGCGGCGCAAGCCTCGGCTCCCACCACTTTCGCCGCCGTCGGTGCGGCCGACTCGCAAGGTGCCCCCGCTGTGGCGACTCCGATCCGTCTGGCGACCGCGGAAACCGACATGCCGGCCGTGCCTTCGCTGGCGGAACGTTCGATTTCGGTTGCCGGTACCGATCCGGCGATCCCGCTTTCCGAAGTGCCGCTGCCACGCGCCGCACCGGGTGTGCCGCCGCCGTCCCCGGCCGAGCGTCTCGGACTGACCGAACCGGGCAAGGAAAAGGAATACGCCAAGGCGGAGCGCTGTCTCGCCAACGCGATCTACTTCGAAGCACGCAGCGAACCGGTGCGCGGCCAGATGGCCGTCGCGCAGGTCGTCGTCAATCGCGCGTTCTCGGGCTTCTATCCGAACGACATCTGCGGCGTCGTCTATCAGAACGCGCAACGTCATCTGTCGTGTCAGTTCACCTTCGCCTGCGACGGCAAGCGCAAGGTGATCAACGAGCGCGGCAACTGGGCGCGTGCCAATCGCATCGCCAAGCAGACGCTCGACGGCCAGATTTATATTCCGGAGGTCGGCAAGTCGACGCACTACCACGCCTCTTACGTTCGCCCGAACTGGGTCCACGAGATGAAGCGGCTGGTGCGCTATGGCCTGCACTCGTTCTATCGGCCGTTTGCCTGGGGCAACGGTGACGATGAGCCGGTTTGGGGGCCGGCGGCGATGGCGCAGGCTTCAGTCAAGAAGACTGCAACGGCCAAGCCGTAATGTTGCCGTAAAAACGCAGCCGCAGCGACTTACAACCTGAACAGATCGCGTGCGTTATCGCCCGCGATCTTTTTCTTTTGATCAGCCGGCAGATCGAGCGCGTCCATCCAGGCGCAGCCTTCGGCGATGCTCTCGAACGGCCAATCGACCGAGAACATGATGCGGTCCGCGCCCATTTCGTCGATCGCGTGGCGCAACGCCTTGGTGCTGAAATTGCCCGACGTCGTCAGCCAGAAGTGCTTGGTGAAATAGTCGGCGACGCCCTTTTTCGCCGCGTATTCGTGCTGCGCATGCATCCAGCCGTTGCGGTGGTCGATCCGCCACAGCAGTGCCGGAATGCCTTCGCCGAGATGGCCGAGTACGATCTTGAGCTTCGGGCATTGGTCGAAAATGCCGCTGGCGATCAGCCGCAGCGCGTGGACTGACGTTTCGGCGTTGAACGCCCAGTTCGGCCCGAGCAGCCAGTTGTGACCCTTGTAGCCGGGGATCGCGCCCATCAGCGGGTTGCGCGGGTGGAGATAAAACGGCACGCCCAGCTTTTCGATCGCGCGCCAGAACGGCTTGTACTGCGGCAAGTCGTAATAAAGCAGGTTGCCGGGATCCCCCGTTTCGGAAAAGCCGTTGACCAGCGCGCCGACGAATTTCAATTCGGTGACGCAGCGCTGCACTTCGGCGATGCTGACCTCGACGTCTTGCATCGGCAGCGCGGCGAAACCGGCGAAGCGTCCGGGATGTTTGCGCATCGTTTCGGCGATTAGATCGTTCGACCGTTTCGCGACTACGATCGCCTTCTTGACGTCGGCAATGGCCTGCACCGCCGGCGCATTCAGCGACAGGATCATGGTCGCGACGCCGCCTTTGTCCATTTCGCGCAGCCGCATCTCGGAGAAATCGAGCAGCCGCGGCCGCAGCTCGTTCCAGACATGCGGCCCGAACACCTGGGAGTCGCTCAGCGTCTCGTCGATCGCGAAGTGATCTTCCAGCGTCACTTTACCTGGCAACGAAGCTGGCATGCATTTCCCCCGGGCTTTTGCCCCGGCATCATGCAGAGCGGTTCGCAGTTAGGGAAGGCGGGGTACTCAGCGCAGAAAAAACCGCCCGGACGGGCGGTTTTCAATTTGGTGGAGCCAGGCGGGATCGAACCGCCGACCTCCTGCATGCCATGCAGGCGCTCTCCCAGCTGAGCTATGGCCCCAATCTCGGGATCACCGGATTATCGCACGCCGGCGATCAGCTTTCCTCTTCCTTTTCGCTGCCGTCGCCGACGATGTCGGTCACGTCGGCGCCGCCATCTTCTTCCTCGATGAAGGCATCCATGTTGTCGTCTTCGCCCGCGGCGGCTTCGCCTTCCGCGGCTTCTTCGCCGGCCGCGGGCTTCTTGCCCTGGGCCTCGGCGTCGGCATCCTCGAGCGAGACAAATTCGGCGTCCGCGGTCTCCGGCTCGACCGCCACAGGAGCAACCGGAGCCTTGACCGGTTCAGCGGGACGACCGCGCGCGGTCACGACCGGCGGGACGAACACGGTCTCACACTTCGGGCACACGATCGGGTTCTTGTTGAGATCGTAGAACTTCGCGCCGCAACTGCCGCACAGGCGCTTGGTGCCCAGATCAAGTTTAGCCACGAGGGGGTTCCTTAGGTGTTCTCGAAAAATCGGTGCTTCACTTGGCTAGTTGCGCGGCCCCTGTCAATAGCGCGGGCGGCCCGATTTGCGGGCTTTCCGGCCCATTTTAGCTGGGATGACGCGCCGCGCGGCCGCGTGGTAGGACCGCACGTCTTCAAGGTATTCGACGTGAGCAGCGACAACCCATCGTCCGAAAACCCGTCGTCCCCTACATCGGCGCTGACCGCCCGCCGCGGCGGTCCTATTTCGGGCCGCGTCCGCGTGCCTGGCGATAAATCGATCTCGCACCGGGCGCTGATCCTCGGCGCCATGACGGTCGGCGAAACCGCGATCACCGGCCTCCTGGAGGGTGAAGACGTCCACAACACCGCGAAGGCCATGCAGGCGCTCGGCGCCAAAGTCGAGCGCGGCGGCGACGGCGTGTGGCGCGTGCATGGCGTCGGCGTCGGCGGCTTCATGAGCCCGCGCGCGCCGCTCGATTTCGGCAATTCCGGCACCGGCGCGCGGCTGACGATCGGCGCCGTCGCCGGTTCGCCCATTAAGGCGACGTTTGATGGCGATGGCTCGCTACGCAAGCGGCCGATGCGTCGCGTGCTCGATCCGCTCGAGCGCATGGGGCTGCGCACGCTGGAGCAAGCCGAAGGCGGCCGTTTGCCGTTGACGATCGAAGGCGCCGGCGAGCCGATCCCGATCGAATATGAATCGCCGGTGCCGTCGGCTCAGCTCAAGTCCGCGGTGCTGCTCGCCGGGCTTGCCGCGCCTGGCGAAACCACCGTGGTCGAGGCCGAAGCAACCCGCGACCACACCGAGCGCATGCTCAAGCATTTCGGCGCCAAGGTTACGGTCAAGCATTCCGGCGAGCACGGCCGCCGCATCATCTTGCAGGGTCAGCCGGAACTTGAGCCGGCGCCGGTCGTCGTGCCGGCTGATCCCTCGTCAGCGGCCTTTCCTTTAGTTGCGGCGCTGATCGTGCCGGGCTCGGATTTGGTATTGGAAGACGTCATGACCAATCCGCTGCGCACCGGTCTCTACAAGACGCTCAGGGAAATGGGCGCCGAAATTGAAGCGCTCGAAACCCGCGACGACGGCGAGGAAGTCGCCGACCTGCGCATCCGCGCCTCCTCGCTCAAGGGCATCGAGGTGCCGGCGGAGCGCGCGCCCTCGATGATCGATGAATATCCGGTGCTCGCCGTCGCCGCCGCTTATGCGCAAGGTCCAACGGTGATGCGCGGCTTGAGCGAATTGCGCGTCAAGGAAAGTGATCGGCTCGCCGCCACCGCCGAGATGCTGCGCATCAATGGCATCGAAGTCACGATCGATGGCGACGACATGACGGTGGTCGGTAAAGGCGTGGTCCCTGGCGGCGGCATGGTTGCCACCCATATGGATCATCGCCTTGCGATGTCGGCGCTGGTGATGGGGCTCAACAGCGAACAGGGCGTCAAGGTCGACGACACCGCCTTCGTCGCGACGAGCTTTCCGGGTTTCACCGAGTTGATGCGCGCGATTGGCGCGGATTTCTCATGATCATCGCGATCGACGGCCCCGCGGCGTCTGGCAAAGGCACATTGGGCAGCCGTCTCGCGCAACATTACGGCCTTCGTCATCTCGACACCGGTTTGCTGTATCGCGCCGTCGCCAAAGCGGTGCTCGACGCTGGCAAGCCGCCGCAGGATAAAGCGACCGCTGTCGTTGCGGCGCGGGCGCTCGATCACGCGCATCTCGATCGCCATGTGCTGCAGGCGGACGCGATCGGTACCGCGGCCTCAATCGTGTCGGCATTCCCCGAAGTTCGCGCCGTATTGGTCGAATATCAGCGCAGCTTTGCCGCGAAACCGCCGGGCGCCGTGCTCGACGGCCGCGATATCGGCACGGTGATCGCGCCAAACGCCGACGTTAAGATTTTTCTCGTGGCGTCGGCCGAAGAGCGCGCGCGGCGGCGTACCAAAGATGTCGAAAAACGCGGCGAAAGGGCCGATTTCGAGCGCATTCTGGCCGATATCCGCACTCGTGACGACCGCGACACCAACCGGCCGATTTCGCCGCTGAAACCCGCGCCGGATGCGCACTTGCTGGATACAACCCAGTTGGATATAGACGCCGTCATCCGGGCCGCCATCGACATCGTCGAGGCCACCCGAACGGGCCGAGGCCGCGGTTAAGCCGCCCTCGTTGTTGGAGGACAGAGCCCCGTTCGAGCCTCGCCGTAGGCAAGCCTGATCGCAACCATCGTTCCGAATGCACGGCATGAGCGCCGGCCTTTCGCTTTGCGGAGGGTCGTCGAACGTCTTGCCAGACTTCGACCCGCGCATCGGAGCGCCACTCGAACCACCGGCGCAGGCTTTAGGAGATGACATGGCTACTGCTGCAGCACCGTCGCGTGAAGATTTCGCCAAGATGCTCGAAGAATCCTTTTCGCAGGGCGGTACGCCTTCCGAAGGCACCGTCGTCAACGGCAAGGTTGTCGGCATTGAAAAGGACATGGCCGTCATCGACGTCGGCGCCAAGACCGAAGGCCGAGTCGCGTTGCGCGAGTTCGCCGCGCCGGGCCGTCAGTCCGACATCAAGATCGGCGACACCGTCGAGGTTTATCTTGAGCGCGTCGAGAATGCGCTGGGCGAAGCGGTGCTGTCGCGCGACAAAGCGCGCCGCGAGGAAAGCTGGGGCAAGCTCGAAAGCGCCTTCAAGAATAACGAGAAGGTCTCAGGCGTCATCTTCAATCAGGTCAAGGGCGGCTTCACCGTCGATCTCGACGGCGCCGTGGCGTTCCTGCCGCGCTCGCAGGTCGATATCCGTCCGATCCGCGACGTTACCCCGCTGATGAATTCGCCGCAGCAGTTCCAGATCCTCAAGATGGATCGCCGCCGCGGCAACATCGTCGTGTCGCGTCGCACCGTGCTTGAAGAAACCCGCGCCGAGCAACGCCAGGAGCTGGTGCAGAACCTTGAAGAAGGTCAGGTCATCGACGGCGTGGTTAAGAACATCACCGACTACGGCGCATTCGTCGATCTCGGCGGCATCGACGGCCTGCTGCACGTCACCGACATCGCGTGGCGCCGCGTCAATCACCCGACCGAGGTGCTCAACATCGGTCAGCAGGTGAAGGTCAAGATCATCAAGATCAACCACGAAACCC